>JADGOK010000130.1 GCA_017882985.1 Acidimicrobiales bacterium | reverse complement strand
CTGCGCGACCGCGACGTCGCAACTGTCCAAGCTGCACGTTGTCGCCCAGTGTCCTTCGTCGGCGGCGATCACGAGTCCCACCGTGGCCGCGGGCAAGATCGTGAAGGTCCTCTATCACGCGACGACGAACCCCAAGTCGGTACCGAGGGGCGCGGCCGTGACCCTGGTGCTCAGTAACGGTCCGGGCACGACGACGACGGTCGCCGGTACCACGACCACCGCCGCCGGTACGACGACGACCATCGCCGGTACGACGACCACCTCGTCCACGACCACGACGACGGTTCCCAATCAGCCACTGGTCGCGGTACCCAGCGTCGCTGGCCTTTCGCGCACCCAGGTCTTCGCTGCGATGAAAACGGCCGGTCTCTACTTCTCGACCCGGGGTCCCGGTGCCGGGACGTCCAAGTGGACGACCGGCGTCTCCACCGTTCCCGCCGCGGGCACCAAGGTGAAGAGGCTGTCGACCGTCATTGTCAACGTGAAGTGAGCGACGGCTGCGATCTCTGCGAGGCGGCGGTCATCACGACGAGGTACTTCGAGAGCGAACTCTGCTGGATTGCCGACTGCGAGATCTGTGAAGTCCCGATGGTGGTGTGGCGAGAACACGGCGACTCTCCGCCACCGGAGCAACGTGAACAGATGCGGATCCTGCTCGGCACGGTGGCGGACCGGGCGATAGGCGAGGGGCAGTGGTCCTTCGACGATCACATGCGCAACATTCCCGACCACTATCACGCGCACGCTCGGCGTCCCTTCGCGTGGCGACGAGCGTAGAACGGCGGGTTCGTTCGTCGTTACAATCGGTTCACCACATACTTTCTACAAAGGGGACTTCCATGGGTACTCTCGACGGCCGCGTCGCCATCATCACCGGTGCCGGGCGCGGCATTGGGCGTGAGCACGCGTTGCTCTTCGCCGCCGAAGGCGCCAAGGTGGTCGTGAACGACTTGGGGGGTGCGCTCGACGGATCCTCCGCCGAAGCGTCGCCCGCCGAAGAGGTCGTCGCCGAGATCAAGGCCATGGGCGGCGAGGCGGTCGCCAACCACGACAACGTCGCCACCTGGGACGGCGGCGCCCGTCTCGTCGAGAGCGCGCTCGCCGCGTTCGGGGACCTGCACGTACTCGTCAACAACGCCGGCATCCTGCGCGACCGGGTGCTCGTGAACTTGAGTGAAGAGGATTGGGACTCGGTGATCAACGTGCACCTGAAGGGCCACTTCGTGCCCACCCGTCACGCCGCCACGTACTGGCGTGAGCAGGCCAAGGCCGGCAAGACCGTCAAGGCGTCGATCATCAACACGTCCTCGACCTCGGGTCTGCTCGGCAACATCGGACAGTCGAACTACGGCGCGGCCAAAGCCGGCATCGCGGCCTTCACCGTCATCATCGCCGAGGAGCTCGGTCGCTACGGCGTGCGCGCCAACGCCATCGCCCCGGCCGCGCGTACGCGCATGACCGAGTCGACGCCGGGCCTCTCCGACCACGTCGTCAAGCCCTCGGACGCAGCGGTCTTTGACGTCTGGGACCCCGCCAACATCTCACCGCTCGTCGCAGCCCTCGCCATGGAGGACTGCGCCTCGACCGGTCAGGTCTACTTCGTCCAGGGTGGCACGGTGCGGCTCTTCCAGAACTGGACCATGACCAAGTCCCTCGACAAGGACGACCGCTGGTCCGTGAGCGATCTCGCTGGCGAATTGCCCACTCTGCTGGCGTGAGCGATTCGCGCCCCGGGGCGCACGTCGAGCGCGATGATCCCGAGGGGCTACTCAATCCCCGCACCGACCCGGCGAGTGCGGCCTTCGGCACGCTCGGCAGCGAGGCCGGCAGCGATCTCAACTGGTTCTTCCTGCTGCGCCAACGCGTCCAGGACCGCGCCGCGGGATCGTCCAGGTACCCGTGGTGGGTGCTGTGGTCGCTCCTCGCGGGTCTGTTCGCGCTGAACTTCACGTTCACCGTCTTCATCGTGGCGCTGCCGACGGTGGCGGGTCAGTTCCACACGTCGGTGACGGTACTCACCTGGACCATGGTCGGACCGTTGCTCGCCTACGGCCTCGCGGCGCCGATCCTCGGCAAGACCGGCGACATCTACGGTCACCGTCGCCTCTACCTCTTCGGCCTGGTGGGCGCGATGGTCTCGGCGGTACTCACCGCGCTCGCGGTCAACGTCGACATGCTGCTCTTCGCGCGCACGCTCGACGGCATCCAGGGAGCGGCGACGGGCACCGCGTCGGGGGCGCTGATCAACATGGTCTTCTCGCCCCAGGAGCGGGTGAAGGCCATGGGCTGGTGGTCGCTCATCGGCGCCGGGGGACCGGTCATCGGGGTCTCGTTGGGCTCGCCGATCATCGCCGCCTTCGGGTGGCGGGCGCTCTTCTGGTTCCAGCTCGTGCTGATCGCGCTCGCGTTGCTCGTCGTGTCGTTCGTCTTGCCGCGCCGAAGGGGCTTTGACGACGAAGCGGCCGAGAAGAAGGAGCGTGCGCGCCAGGAGTTCAAGAAGATGGACTGGCTCGGCAGCTGGGCCCTCTCACTCTCGGTGACCGCGTTGATGCTCGGACTCTCGCTCGGTCCGAGTGTTGGTTGGTCGAGCGTCTGGTGCCTCGGCACGTTCGTGCTGTGCGTGGTGATGCTCTGGATCTTCGTGCACCGCATCCGTCACGCGCAGAACCCGCTCATCCCCGCGCACTACTTTCGTCGTCGCAATTTCGTGATGCCGATGGTGCTGCGCGCGTCGGCCAACTTCGCCTACTTCGGCGCCTTCTTTCTCTTCCCCCTTCTCATGGAAGAGGGGTACGGCTACTCGATTCCCCACGTCGGGGGGCTCGCCATCGCCCGACCGATCACGTTCGCGTTGTGTTCGCCGATCGCGGGCTACGTCGCGGTGCGTATCGGCGAGCGCGTCAGCGCGATCGCCGGCGCCACGTTCCTCACCTGCTCGCTGGTGTTGTTCGCGCTGCTCCAACCCTCGACCGGCGCGTGGGTCGTCGCGATCGCGCTCGCGTTGTCGGGTCTGGGCATGGGGGTCGCGATGCCGTCGTCGAGTTCGGTGATGGCCAATGAGGTGAAGACCAGCGAGTTCGGCGTCATGTCGGCCGCCCAGATGCTCGCCATGCAGGTCGGTGAGGTCGCGGGTATCCAGGTGCTCGAAACGGTCCAGCAGGCGCTCGTGCACCGACGGGGTCTCGTCGGGGCCAAACCCGGGCCGGCACTGCTCGGAACGTTCCAGTTGCCCTTCATCATCGGCGCGAGCGTCGGCGTGCTCGGCCTGCTCGCCGCGATGTTCCTTCGCGACGTGCCGCGCGACAAGGCCCACCGAGGTCACTGACGCGGCCGGTAGTCTGGGCCTATGACTACTGCAATCAAGCCGGGCTGTGAGTCGTATTCCGCCGTCGGCGGACCATTCGGCGTGCTGGTGTTGCACGGCTTCACCGGCAGCACGGCGACGTTGCGATCACTCGGCGAACGACTGGCTGGTGCGGGCTTCAGCGTGGAACTTCCCTGTCTGCCGGGCCACGGATCGAACGTCGAGGACCTGATGGCGACCACCTGGACCGACTGGTCGAACGCCGCACTGGCCGCCTACGACGAATTGGCGAAGCGGTGCGAGCACGTCGCTCTCGTGGGTCTTTCAATGGGCGGGGCGCTCAGTGTCTTGGTCGCCGAGTCGCACCCCGAGGTTGTCGCCTGCGTGCTGGTCAACCCCGTCGTGAAGCCCCCACCGCACGAGATCATCGACGGACTGAACCAATTGCTCGCCGCGGGCGTCGAGACGATCGAATCAATCGGCTCGGACGTGAAGAAGGAGGGCGTGGACACACTGTCCAATGACGCCACGCCCCTCGCGTGCGCGAAGACCCTCTTCGAGGGACTCATTGGCGTGCAGGCGAATCTCGCCCACATCACGATGCCGGTACTGCTGTTCTCTTCGCGCGAGGACCACGCCGTCACCTCGGACAACGGCGACGAACTCGAAGCAATGGCGGTCGGTCCGCTCGAGCGCGTCTGGCTCGACGACTCGTACCACGTCGCGACGATGGACAACGACCAGGAGTTCCTCGAGCACACGACGTTGAGCTTTTTGAAAAGAGTCGCTGGCGAATGACCTCACCGCTTCGTCGTGACGACGTAGCCCACGTCGCCCAGCTCGCCCGACTCTCGCTCAGTGACGAGGAACTCGATCTCTTCACCGTCCAGTGCGGCGAGGTGCTCGAACACGCCGCCGACATGAACTCCCTTGACCTTGCGGGCGTCGTCGCGACCGCTCACCCGTTCGGACTGATCAACGTGGTGCGCGACGACGTCGTCACACCGAGTCTCAACCGCGCCGAAGTGTTGGCCATGGCGCCCGACGCCGAGGACGGACGCTTCGCGGTGCCGCGCGTCATGGGAGAAGCGCCGTGAGGACCGCCCAGCAGATCGCCCAGAGTG
>JADGOK010000129.1 GCA_017882985.1 Acidimicrobiales bacterium | reverse complement strand
TCCGGACCATCCATAGCCGTAGACGCCCATCGTGCCGAGGTGCACGAGCGCGATGTCGAGTCCGGTCGCGACGATCGCGGCGAGAACGTTGTGGGTTCCTCGAACGTTGTTATCGACGGTGTAGCGCTTGGCGATCGTGTTGCGCATCGAATACGGCGCCGCGCGCTGCTCACCGAAGTGAACGATCGCGTCAGGACGAATCTCGCGCAACAGCCCTTCGAACCGGTCGTACTCTTCGGCGAGGTCGAGATGGACGAAGTCAATCTGCTTGCCCGTCAGTTCCTTCCAGACCCGAATGCGCTCACCAATTGGGCGGATGGGCGTCAACGAGTCAACCTCGAGTTCGAGGTCGATCTCACGTCGACTCAAGTTGTCGACGATCGTGACGTCGTGGCCGTTGTCCGAAAGGTTGAGTGAGGTCGGCCAGCCACAAAATCCGTCGCCGCCTAGAACGAGAACCTTCACTGTTTGCTCCTTTTATCCCACGGCCGCCACCAACCCCGAACACGGATGACGTGACATGGGAGAGCAGCGACTAACCGTCCAAAACCCTAGCAGTTTGGCGAGAAATCCCGAGATCGTGACCGGTCGGCGAACCCTCTTCCAACGCACGAGAACGGCGCGTTTTGCCTTCAAGAGCGCTGGTCGACGTGTTCAATCACCCAATCCCCTAACGGATGGTTTCGGGCCCGCGTGGACGTTGCCGTAGCGGTGATTCGTGATCGCGATGCTCTGTTCGCGCAACCATCGGGGTCCTTCCACGGCGCCCGACTGCGCCAGCGGCCTCGTGTCAGCACTTATCCCACGATCGAGCAACGCCGCGACCGGGGCGACTTCCCTGCTCAGCCAGCGGACCTTGGCGAATCGCGAGCACCGATTGACCATTTCATCGATCGTTTCAACAGTGACGTCGTCGGCGCCCGTAATCGTCTCGTGTGCGCTGAGCTCAACTGCGACGCCGGTCAACGAAGCGATCTGCTCGAGATATGCGCGCTGCAGCGCGCTGAAAGAGCCGTCGACACGCACGCACACGACACTCGACATCGGACGGTACCGCACGATATTACGCTCCACGAGCAGCCCGGCCTCGTCGCGCGATCGCGCACCAAAGTCGAACCACCACGATCGCATCGCGCCGAGCGCGCTCGCCACGTCGTGCACCTCGGGCCATGCGCGAAGGCAATTCACGTAATTCGCTCCCCCGGCCTTCGCCGTTGGTCCGACGCTGCTGCGCTTCCAGCCACCGAAGGGTTGGCGAGCGACGACTGCGCCGGTCGTCCCGCGGTTCACGTACGCGTTGCCCGCTTCGACCCGGTCGATCCATTGTTCGCACTCGGCCTCGTCCAGTGAATGCAGTCCCGCCGTGAGGCCGAATTCGACTTCATTCTGCACGCTGATCGCGCTTTCGAAGTCCGGGACCGCCATGACGGCGAGTACCGGACCGAACCACTCGTGATGGTGACTCCACGAACCCGCCCGCACTCCCATCTTCACTCCGGGGCGCCAGAGATAGCCAGCGCTGTCGAGGGGTTCGGGCTTCACCAGCCATGATTCGCCTTCGTCGAGTTGGTTCAGCGCGCGAAGCAACGCTCCCTCGGGCGGACGGATGAGTGGGCCGACCGTGGTCGCTTGATCGTACGCGGGACCGACGACCAAGCTCTCCACGGCGTCCCTCAACTGCCTCACGAACAACGCGCTGTCATAGATCGACTGCTCGACGATGGCGAGACTGGCGGCGCTGCACTTTTGACCCGCGTGTCCGAAGGCCGACTGCACCAGATCCCTCACCGCGAGATCGACGTCGCAACACGACGTCACGACGAGGGCGTTCTTTCCACTCGTCTCGGCCAACAAATGCAGATCGGGTCGCCACGAGACGAACAATCGAGCGGTGTCGAACGCTCCCGTGAGTATGACGGCGTTGACGTCGCGATGCGTCACGAGATGACGTCCCACGTCGTCGTCTCGCGTCGGCACGAAGTGCAGCGCCTCGCGCGGCACGCCGCCTTGCCAGAAGTGTTGCGCCAACTCCCACGCGGTGGCGACTGATTCGGGAGCGGGCTTCAGGATCACGGTGTTGCCGGCGGCGAGCGCGGCAGCAACGCCGCCGGCGGGGATGGCGTAAGGAAAGTTCCACGGAGGAACCACGAGGACGACACCGAGCGGTGATGAATCCCCGAGGTCCAGGGCTTGTTCGGCGTAGTACCGCACGAAGTCACCGGCCTCACTCACTTCGGGATCAGCCTCGCCCACGGTTTTGCCGGCGTCGCGGGCCATTACGGCAATCGTCCTCGCGCGAGCGCGCTCGATCACGAGTGCCACCTCGTTCAAGATCTCCGCGCGCTCTTTCGATGCACGGGCGCTCCACGAGTGACGCGCACCTTGAGCGAGCGCAACGGTCGCGTCGATCGCGCCGATGTCCGCGACCCTGTAGCGATACCACGATTCGCCGTTCGCACTCGGGTCGAGACCGACCTCGACCTCGTCAGGCGCTTCAGTGGATTCCTCACTGCCGGAGCCAACGCGCCACCCACCCAGCGCTCGAACGTCGCGCATAGCCTCGGCGATGGCAAACGCGTAGTCCGGGTTGGTGGGGTCACCGTCGGCGGCGTTGATGAATCCCGAACCCGACCGCGGCGACGGGCTGTGGCGTCGCGACGCGGTGTCCACGTCGTGTCGTTGTTCGAGTGATGCCATGAAACGCTGCTCCTGTTCGAGGAACACTCTGGAGTTCTGGGCGATTGAGAACGCCGCTCGCAAGTAGTTCTCTTCGGACGTGTTCTCATCGAGGCGGCGAACGAGATACGCGACCGCCGCCGCGAAATCGTCACGACGCGTGACCGGTGCGTACAACACGACGCGATACCCGGCCGCAACGAGGGCGCGTGCTTCAGCGTTCGCCATGCCCTCGAGCATCTCGACGTCGAGCTGATCGACGACGCCGCGCGCCTTCGCGACGTCCAGCGCCCACGCGACATGGAAGAGATTATGACTCGCGACGCCCACGCGCACGGCGTCGGCCCACGCCGGTCGCAGGCACGCGTCGATCATGCGGGCGTAGCTCGCGTCCACTTCGGCCTTGGTCGAGTACGGCGCCGCCGTCCAGCCGTGGAACTCCGCTTCGGCGTGCTCCATCGCGAGGTTCGCACCCTTCACGAGCCGGATCTTGATGCGACCGCCGCTCCGTACGAACCGATGTTTCGCCCAGGTCAACAGTTCGCCGAGTGGCGCGTGTGAATCGGGCAAATACGCTTGCAGAACAATCCCTGCGCACAGACTGGCGAACTCCGGTTCGGAGAGAACGAGTTGGAAGGCGGCGACCGTGAGGCGAAGATCTCGAAACTCCTCCATGTCGAGATTCACGAACGTCGAGTGGCGCTGCGCCTCCCGGTAGAGCACGCGAAGGCGCTCCGCAACCCGCTGGAGCGATCCTTCGGCGTCGAGCGTGACAAGCTGGCTCACGATCGAAGAGAGTTTCACTGACACGTAGTCGACGCCGGGCCGCTGGAGCATCTCAATGACCCGCGCAAGTCGGTCTTGCGCTTCACCCTCGCCGAGAACTGCTTCGCCCAGGACGTTGATGTTGAGTGCGAGGCCTTCGCTGCGACGTTCTTGGCCGTGTTTCTGCAGTCGATCGCGATCGGCGTTCAGTATGAGGTCCGCCGACAGCGCAGCGATTCGCGCGTGTACGACGCGCACGACGACCCGCGGAGCCCAACGCGACGCGAATGCGATGACGCGCAGTCCGAGCGCGTTCAAGACACCGAATCCGCGGATCGACGACTGATCCGCCGTGCGACGAAGTGTCGCGACGGCGCTTTGGGTGGTAGTGAACCGCATCACCTCGTCGGTCAAAGCGATCGTCACGTCGAGCGCCTTGGGGTCATCAAAGAGTCGCACGAACCGATTGCGCGTTGCGCGTTCGTGGCGACCGCGCAACCTCTCCGCTGCCGTGATGAGTTGACGGGCATGTGCGCTCGACTCCATCGCGAGAGCATCGAGAGAACGGTCCGTGGGCTGCACCGGTCCCATTGTGCCTCTTTCACCAAACTGTCCGAGTGGACCACCGAGCGCGCTGACCAGTGGCACCAAAATCCAGCCCGCAACGCAACGAGATCGCCGATCTCCCTTAGTTCACGGGAACGATGCTCACGCGTTCAGAGGTGTCGAGCAACTCGACCCAGGTCTGACCCGTGTGCAGCGCGATGACCTGCCCGTTCGATGCGCGATAGACGATGGGCTTACGAAGACCCGCACGCGTCCAGATAGCGCGTTGCACGGTGCCACCGGTGAAGACATCGGCAATGCCGTTTCCGTTCAACAGTGCCTCGGAGCCGATGACGCCCACGCCACCGATGTAGTGGACAAACATGACGATCACGTTCTTGGGTGAGAGGTGAACACCACTGGCCGTCACGTCGGGCGCGCCAAAAATCGATCGGT
>JADGOK010000128.1 GCA_017882985.1 Acidimicrobiales bacterium | reverse complement strand
ACGAGGATGACCCCGTAACGGTCGCAGATCTCGCGCACCGCCTTCCAGTAGCCCGGTGGCGGTGTGAAGCAGCCGCCGGCGTTCTGCACGGGCTCGAGGAAGATCGCGGCGATGGTGTCGGGGCCCTCGCGCAGAATCGCCTCTTCGATCTGGCGCGCCGACCACAGTCCGTACGCTTCGGGGTCGTCGCCGTGCACCGGCGAACGGTAGATGTTGGTGGTGGGTACCTTGACGGCGCCCGGTACCAGGGGTTCGAAGGGCGTGCGGTAGGCCTCGAGCGACGTGATCGTGAGAGCACCGAGTGTCGTGCCGTGGTAGGCGACGTCGCGACTGATGACCTTGTAACGGTCGGTGTCGCCACGCATCTTGTGGTACTGGCGGGCCAGCTTCCACGCGCTCTCGACGGCCTCCCCGCCGCCGGTGGTGAAGAAGACCCGGTTCAGGTCTCCCGGAGCGAGGCTCGCCAGCTTCTCGGCGAGTTCGATGGCCTTGGGGTGCGCGTAGGTCCACAGTGGGAAGAACGCCAACGTGCTGATCTGCTCGGCCGCCGCGGCGCCGATGTCGGCGCGACCGTGGCCGAGCATGTTGGTGAAGAGTCCCGACAGGCCGTCGAAGTACTCGGTGCCGTTGGCGTCGTAGACC
Source organism: Acidimicrobiales bacterium (assembly GCA_017882985.1). Lineage (GTDB taxonomy): Bacteria > Actinomycetota > Acidimicrobiia > Acidimicrobiales > RAAP-2 > RAAP-2. Next base: position 3,805 of record JADGOK010000128.1, on the reverse strand, counting down.
CGCGTTCCCTCTCCGCGCACCATGATCGGCACCTCGTTGGTCTCCGAGTACGCGCCCATGCGCGACATCTGTAGCCAGAGGTTGCGTCGTGCGCGCTCAGAGTAGTTATGACTTTCGTGTCGTGGATCGGCAACGGCAATTCCGTCGGAGATGATCTCGTGCAGTGTCACTTGGTCCCCCATGCATAGGTCTGCTTTGAAAGTTTCAAATACAGAAAGGTTTCAACTTCGGTCACCCCGGGGATGCTCCGAATGGAATCGTTGAGAAGGTGTACGAGCGCGTCGTCGTCGACGGCGATGAGCTCGGCGATGATGTCGAAGCTGCCCGCGGTCATGACGACGTAGTTCGCCTCGTCGATCGCGGCGATCTGGTCGGCGACGAGTCGGACGTCACCGTGCACGCGAATGCCGACGAGGGCTTCACGGCCGTAGCCGAGCTGCAAGGGGTCGGTGATCGCGACGATCTGCATGACGCCCGAATCACGCAAGCGTTGTACGCGGCGACGAACGCCGGCTTCGGAGAGACCCACGTCCTCGGCGATCGAGCCGTAGGACCGGCGACCGTCGAGTTGGAGGTGGCCGATGATCTTTCGATCGACGGCGTCGATGCCGTTGGGCGTCGAAATTAGTTCAAAGTTGGTGCGCTCGATGTTCTTCGCACTCTGTCGGCTTGGCTTCGTACCTGGCATTGGTTTCCCCCCGGCTCGGTGACCCAGAGGTCCCGTGGCTGCGGATAGAGCCAGCATAGAGGAAAAGAGCGACGGAATACGTCACAATTCTGTCCGAAGGGGCCTCATTTCTTATTGAAGCAGTTGCAAGCCCTTGTTCCGTCTGGCAGAGTGTCAGGGTGCTGCCAGTACGGCAGACCCAGCAGGAGGGGTGTCAATGCGCCGTTTAGACAACTTCATCGGGGGCGTGTCCGTAGCGCCCAAGAGCGGAAAGTACGCCGAACTGATCAATCCCGCGACCGGCGATCCCTTCGCCGAGATGCCCCTGTCGGACGCCTCGGACGTCGACGCCGCGGTCAACGTCGCCCTGAAGGCCTTCGCCTCGTGGAGGCGGACAACTCCCTCCCAGCGCAGCATGGCGCTACTCAAGATCGCCGACCTCATCGAGGCCAACGCCGAAGAACTCGTCGCGGTCGAATCGGAGAACTGCGGCAAGATCATCCCCGTCACGTTGAGCGAAGAGGTCCCTCCGATGCTCGACCAGATCCGCTTCTTCGCGGGTGCAGCGCGCCTGCTCGAGGGTCGCGGCGCGACGGAGTACATGTCGGGCATGACCAGCTACGTTCGTCGCGAACCCATTGGGGTCTGCGGGGCGGTGACGCCCTGGAACTATCCGATGATGATGGCCGTGTGGAAGTGGGCACCCGCGATCGCGGCCGGCAACACGATGGTCTTGAAGCCCGGCGACTCGACGCCGGCGTCGACGCTCTTTATGGCCCAGCTGATGGCTCAGGTCCTTCCCGAAGGCGTCTTCAACGTCGTCTGCGGCGACCGCGACACCGGTCGCGCGCTCGTCGAACACCCGGTGCCGTCGATGGTCTCGGTGACCGGCTCAGTGCGCGCGGGAATGGAAGTCGCCTCGAGCGCTTCGCAGACACTCAAGCGCGTCCACCTGGAGCTCGGTGGCAAGGCGCCGGTGATCGTCTTTGACGACGTCGACCTCGCGGCTGCCGCCGAAGGCATCGCGATCGCGGGCTACTTCAACGCGGGTCAGGACTGCACTGCGGCGACGCGCGTACTGGTCGCACCCAAGGTCTACGGCGACTTCGTCGACGCGCTCGCCGAACAGGCGAAGAACACCGTCATTGGCATGCCGGACAATGAAGACGCACTGTTCGGGCCGGTGAACAACCTCAACCAGTTCGAACGCGTCACGGGCTTCCTCGGTCGCGCCCCGGGACACGCATCGATTGCGGCTGGTGGTGCGCAGGTGGGCGATCGCGGTTACTTCATCGCCCCGACCGTCGTCGCCGACCTCGTCCAGGACGACGAGATGATCCAGAACGAGATCTTCGGTCCGGTGATCACGGTGCAGAAGTTCAGTGACGAGGCCGAGGCGCTCTCGTGGGCCAACGGCGTCAACTACGGACTGGCGTCCTCGGTGTGGACCAAGGACCACGGTCGAGCGATGCGCTTCACCCGGGATCTCGACTTTGGATGCGTGTGGGTGAACACCCACATTCCGATGGTCGCCGAAATGCCCCACGGCGGATTCAAGAAGTCGGGCTACGGCAAGGATCTTTCCGTCTATGGTTTCGAGGATTACACGAGGATCAAGCACGTGATGCACAACATCGAGATGTGAGGCTGAGAAATCAGCAGTAGCGAAGTATCCGGTAACACCGAGCAGGGGAGAAAAGGGATATGTCAGTCGACGACGTACTGGGACCATTTGGGGCACCGGTACCAGAATCCGAAGAGGAGACGCAACTCCTTCACGATGAGTTGAACCTCTTTGACGCCACTGCAGTCGCAGTTTCGTCGGTCGCGCCGGCGTATTCGGCGGCCTCAACGCTGTCGTTCGTGTTCATCATCGCGGGCATTGGACTCGCGGCGCCCTCGGTGATCGTTATCTCCTTCGTGCTGGTCATATTCATCGCACTTTCCTATTTCCACCTCAATCGACGAAATCCCAACTGCGGGGCGAGCTATTCCTGGCTCAGCCAGGTCGTGCACCCCACCGTTGGATGGTTCAACGGGTGGATCCAGATCGCAACGTCGGTACTGTTCTGCACGACCGCGCCACTGTTGGCGGGCGGCTACACCCTCCAATTCCTGCACTCGGCATTCAACGCCGTGGGCGCTGGGGCGGTCCACAACTCCAAGGACATCGCAATCGTCGCGGCCCTTTGGTTAGCCCTCGTGACCTTCATCTGCATTTACGGGATTCGCTGGACCACGAACGCACAGTGGGTGATGGTCTGCATTGAGTACATCGCCGTCGTCGGTTTCTCCATCGGCGGCATCATCAAGGTCATGGTGAGTCACCCGGTTCACTCGATCAACTTCTCGATCAATTGGCTCAACCCCTTCCAAATTCATGGCTGGACAGCCGTGGCGGGAGGTCTCGCGCTCGGCGTCTTCTTCTTCTGGGGTTGGGACACCGCACTCAACCTGACTGAAGAGTCCAAGGACTCGAGCCGGATCCCGGGACGAGCGGGACTCATCTCCATGTGGCTGCTGCTCTTCGTCTTCGTGTTGAACTTCGTGGCGGCGCAGATGCTGCTCGGTCCCAAGGCCGTCGCCGCGCAGGGAACCGAGGTCCTCTTCTACTTCGGTCAGCAGTTCGCGGGTTCATGGGCGAGCTACGTCATGATCTTCGCCGTGCTCTCCTCCACGGTGGCGACCACTCAGACAACATTGCTTCCTGCGGCGCGCATCACCTACGCCATGGCTCGTGATGGCGTCTTTCCGAAAGTCTTCGGATCGGTGCACAAGGAGTTCAAGACGCCCGCCATCGGCACGTTGATCCTTTCGTTCATCTCACTCTTTGGCATCATGTTGACGACGTTCTCGTCGTCGAGCGCCAACGTCTTTGCCAGTCTGATTTCCAACATCGGTGTGCTGGTCGCCTTCTACTACGGCATTACCGGCGTCGCGTGCGCGTGGGCGTTCCGAAAGACGTTGGGCAAGAGCTTCCGGGCCAATTTGACCATGATCTACTTACCTCTCATCGGCGGTCTGGGACTGCTGTTCGTCAGTTATCAGGTAATCAAGGCGGGCGGACGGACCGCAATACCGGACCTGGTCGTTCTCGCTTCTGGACTTCCGCTCCTGTTGATCGCCTGGTGGAGGACG
>JADGOK010000127.1 GCA_017882985.1 Acidimicrobiales bacterium | reverse complement strand
GCCCGGCGCGCGCGCGTGCCGCTGCTCACGATCGTCGGCGACCACGCGACGTACCACGCCCAGTACGACGCGCCCCTGCAAAGCGACATCGCCTCGATCGCCGCGGCACTGCAGAGTTGGCAGCGACGCACGCTCAGCGCGAACGCGGTGGCGAGTGACGCCGCGGCGGCGATCGCGGCGAGCTTCGGACCGCCCGGACAGGTCGCGACACTGATCCTGCCGGCGGACGCGTCGTGGGGCACGGTCGATGAGCCGCCCACGACCTGGCCCACCGCCTCGCGCCCGACGCCGATCAGCGTTGACGAGCACGACGTGGCGCGCGCGCTTGAGTTGTTGCGCACCAAGCGCACGGCTCTCTTCGTCGGTGGCGGCGCGGTGCGCGGCGAACAGCTCGCGCTCGCCCAGCGCGTCGCCCAGGCGAGCGGCGCGCGGCTGGTGATGGAGACATTTCCCGCGATTATGGATCGCGGCAGTGGCGTGGCGAGTCCCGAGCGACTGATCTACCTGAGCGAGTTCGCGATCAGCCAGTTGGCCGATCTCGACGCACTGGTGTTGATCGGCGCGACGACGCCGGTCGGCTTCTTCGCCTATCCCGACGTCGCGAGCGAACTCGTCGCACCGGGCTGTGAGGTGGTCAACCTGGCGCCACCCGGCAGTGACACCGCGGCGGTGCTGCGCGAACTCGTCGACGCACTACGGGCGCCCGCACTCTCGATTGTCGAAGGAGGACGTCCCGACGCTCCGTCGGGACCGCTCACCACCCAGAACTTCGCCCTGGCGATCGGCTCGACGATGCCCGACGACCTCATCGTGTCCGACGAGTCCAACACCGGCGGCATCCACCTCTTTGGAGCGACCCAGTTCGCTCCCCCGCACCGGTGGATGACGCTCACGGGCGGATCGATCGGCTTCGGACTACCCGTCGCCCTCGGGGCCGCGGTCGCCAGCGGACAACGCGTGCTCGCGCTCGAAGCCGACGGCTCGATGATGTACACGCCCCAGGCCCTGTGGACCATGGCCCGTGAAGGACTTGACGTGACGGTCGTTGCACTCGCCAATCGGAGTTACGCGATCCTCAACCTCGAACGCCAACGTCTCGGCGCGCTGACCAACGGCACGACCAGCCAACGAATGCTCGACCTCGACGATCCGACGCTCGACCTGTGCGCCGTCGCGACGGCGCAGGGCGTGCCGAGCACGCGGGTCACGACGGCCGACGAGCTGGTCACGGCGCTGGCGCGTTCCTACGCGACACCCGGCCCGACGTTCATCGAAGCGGTCTTGCCCAAGGGTCTCAGCTAGAGCGCGAACTCGCCGACGACCGGCGCGTGGTCCGAGGGCTTCTCGCCCTTGCGCGCCTCACGGTCCACGTAACTGGCGAGCGCCTTCTCGCGTAGGTCCTCGTCGACGAAGAGCAGATCGATGCGCAGCCCCCACGCGCGACGGAACGATCCGTTGCGGTAGTCCCACCACGAGTAGCAGGGCTCGTCGGGATGCATCGCGCGCGTGAGGTCCACGAGTCCCGTCGCCTCGATCGCGCGCAGCGCCGCGCGCTCGGGTTCGCTGACGTGCGTGGCGCCCTCGAAGACGCTCGGGTCGTAGCAGTCGAGGTCGGTCGGCGCGACGTTGAAGTCCCCGCCGACGATCACGTGGACCTCGGGGTCACGTTCGGCGAGTACGTCGCGCAGCTTCGCCAGCCACTCGAGCTTGTAGACGTAGTGAGGGTTGTCGAGGGACCGGCCGTTGGGTACGTAGCACGAGTACACCCGCACGCCCGCGCACGTCGCGGCGATCACGCGCGCCTCCTCGTCGTCGTCACCGAAGCCGCGACGAACGTCGCTGAGACCGACCTTCGAGATGATGGCCACCCCGTTCCACTGACCCTGTCCGTAGTGCGCGCTCTCGTAACCCAACGATGCAAAGTCGGCGAAGGGGAACTTCGCGTCGTTCTGTTTCGTCTCCTGGATCAAGAGCACGTCGGGTTGGTGTTCTTCGATCCAGGTCTGCACGCGCGCCCCGCGAGCCGTCAATGAGTTGACGTTCCAGGTCGCGACGATCACGACAGGTCGGCGAGGATGAAGAGCAGGTCCGTCTCGACCGCGACGCGACCGTCAACGCTCGCGCGACCGTGGCCCTTGCCGCCACGAGCGGACAACTGGGTCATCTCGCATTCGAGCGTGACCGTGTCGCCCGGCAGTACCTGACGACGAAAGCGGGCGTGTTCGACGCCGCCGAAGAGCGGCAGGCGACCCACGTAGGCGGGGTCGCTCAGCACCGCCACGGCGCCGCACTGGGCGATCGACTCGAGCAGCAGGACCCCCGGCGTCGTGGGGCGACCGGGAAAGTGGCCCGCGAAGAACCATTCGTCCCCGCGAAGCGTCCACTGTGCGCTCGCGCGCAGACCGGGTTCGATGCTCAACATCGTGTCGAGCAGCAAGAACGGTGCCCGGTGGGGCAACCAGTCGATCGGGTTCATTGAGAGCTCGCTCACGCGAGGGCCAACTCGGCAATCCGGCGGTCGACGTCAACGGTCACGAGTCGGAACGTACGACGGTCACCGCGCTTTAACACGTCGCGCGCGCGCGCGGGCGGCGGCGAGCCCAGCGAGGTGGTGGGCGCGTAGCACTCGACGTGATGGTCGTTGCGCATCGCGACCTTTATCACCGCGCCGTGGGACGCGAAGGCCGTGACCTCGCCCTCGACGCGCGCGCCGATCTTGTAGGTGGTGCGAAAGAGGGTGAAATCCGCCTCGGGATTGACCGGATGGCGACCTCGACGAAGTGCGACCGCTGGCTCCGTGACCACCACGGGAGCGTGGGCGAGGGCCGCCTTCTTCGCGGGCGCCTTCTTCGCGGGCGCCTTGGCGGCCTTCACCGGCGCGCTCTTGTGCGCGGGCGCCTTCTTCGCGACCGGTTCGGCGACGACGCGCGCTGGCTTCTTCACGGTCTTCGTGGGCGCCTTCGCCGCTTTGGCGGGCGCCTTCTTCGCGGGCGCCTTGACGCTCTTGATCGGCGTCAGGGTCGTGCCAATGGTGGGGAGCACACCACCGGGCAACGCCACGGCGAGTTTCTTCGCGGTGCGAGAGCTCTTGGCGCCACGGACCGGAAGGCGCGGCGTGAAGACCCAGCCCACGCCGGGAACGGGCTTGCCCCCGATAAGTCGCCCGACCTCGAAAAGCCAGGGGTACTCGTCGTGGAACTCCTGAAAGGAGTCATTGCTCAACACGACGCCGTTGATACGATCGGCGATCTTCAAGATGAAGGCGTCACCTCGCCCGACGGCGCCCGCGGGGGGCGTCACGATCTCGCCCGCGAGCTCGGACTCCTTGAAGCGCGCACGTTCGTTCGCCGCGACCCGGTGTGCGAAACTGGCGTCGGCGACGACGATGATCTCGGCGGCGGGATTCTCTTCGAGGAACGCGCGAACGGCTTCGTCGAGTTGGACGAGGCTCGGAATGGTCCGGCCTTCGGTCGCGAAGTTCGATCCGTCAACGACCACGCGGACCCGGGGTGACTTGGCCGGACTCATCCGATGGCCCGTATCAAGAGGTCAGCCTGCTCCGCGCCGTGCACCAGTGAGCTGCCGGTGGCGGGACTGGCCGATTCGGCGCGCGCCACGTGGCGAACGGTCATGTCGCTGAGTTGGCGGTGCACCTGATGATGCACGAACGGCCAGGCGCCCATGTTCTCGGGCTCCTCTTGCAGCCAGAGCACCTCATTGACGTTCGGGTACGTCGAAAGGACTTTGTCGAGCTCGTCGTGGGGCCAGGGATAGATCTGTTCGGCGCGAATGACGGCGACCGAATCGGCGTGCAGTTCGTCACGCCGCGCGATCGCCTCGTGGGCGATCTTGCCCGACGCCACGACACAGCGCGTCACCTTCGCACGGTCCTCAACGTGGTCGTCGAGCACCGTCTGGAACGAGCCACTCTCGAACGCCGCGAGAGGCGAACGAACGGCAACCGCGCGCAGCATCGACTTGGGGGTGAAGACAATGAGCGGCGTCACGTGTTCGCGACGAACCTGGCTGCGCAGCAAGTGGAAGTACTGGGCCGCGGTCGTTGGTTGAGCGACGCGCAGGTTGTTGCGCGCGCACAATGACAAGAAGCGCTCGATACGTCCACTCGAGTGCTCGGGGCCCTGTCCCTCGTAGCCGTGGGGCAACAACATCACGAGGCTGGCACGCTGTCCCCACTTGTCCTCGGCCGCGACCAGAAAGTTGTCAATGATCACCTCGGCCCCGTTCATGAAGTCGCCGAATTGCGCTTCCCAAGCGACGAGCGTGTTGGTCGACTCGACGGAGTAGCCGTACTCGAAGCCCAGTGCCGCGTACTCACTCAGGAACGAGTCGCGCACCGTGAAGAAACCCTCGGCGCCAGCGAGGTTGTCGAGCGGCACGAACTGCTCGCCGTTCTCGAAGTCGATCAGTGCGGCGTGTCGGTGCGAGAACGTGCCGC
>JADGOK010000126.1 GCA_017882985.1 Acidimicrobiales bacterium | reverse complement strand
GCAGGGATCACGATGGTGACGTCGCCGTCACGTCCGATCGCGGCGTCCTCGGGCGCGTCGGCACGGTCCGAGAAGTACAGGTCGTACGAGTAACCGGCGCCGCGGGTACCGGTCACTTCGACGAAGAGCGCGAGGCCCTCGCTCTGGGCTTCATTCGCGAGCGCGTCGAGCACGACGTTGCGCGCCTCGTCGGTCAGGCTCAAGATGTCAAAAGTCTGGACGGTAGTCATGCTCCGAGTCTAGAGGTGACCTCGGTAATATCTCACGCGAACTAAGTTCGGGCCTGTGACTTCTATTCCCCATGACGCCCACGAATGGTTCAGCTTCGACGACACGAAGCGCCAGCGGACCTGGATGTTCGACGTCACCTTCCTCGAAAGCAACTGGACCTGCATCTTCGGTAACGGTTGTCAGGGCGTTCTCACCGAAGCGAGCCCCGAACTCGTCCAGGGATGTTGCAGTTACGGCGCCCATTTCACTGATGAAAAAGACGCCCGCCGGGTCGAAAAGGCCGCCAAACGCCTCACAGCCGACCAGTGGCAGTTCAAGTCACGTGGCAAGGAGGGCACTACGCGGGTGAAGAAGAACGGCGAGATCGTGACCCGTCTCGTGAAGGACGCCTGCATCTTCTTGAATCGCCCGGACTTTCACCGCGGGGCGGGCTGCGCGTTGCACGTCATGGCGATTGACAACGAGGAGAGTTACATCCCCCTGAAGCCCGAGGTGTGCTGGCAGTTACCTCTACGGCGCGACGACGAGGTGACCGAGAGCGGCCACGTCATCACGCGCATCGCCCAGTGGAACCGAAGTAATTGGGGCGCCGGGGGCGCCGAGTTTCACTGGTGGTGCACCGAAGCCGCCGAAGCGTTCGTGGGAAAGACCCGGGTCGTCGATTCAATGAGCGAAGAACTCATCGCGATGACCGGTCAACTGGTGTACGACAAGTTGCTCGCCTACCTCAACAATCGTGCGGCGCAGCCGAAGGGAACGCGCCTCGCGCACCCCGTGCTTCGACGCAAGGCCTAGCCTTCTGCGGCCAGTGGATCCTCTTCGTTGAACTCGGGACGCGGCAGGGAGCCCAGGATCTCGTCGAAACGGTCCTCTTCAGCGAGACACCACTCTGCGTGGACGTCCTCGGGAGCGGCCCCGCACTCAACGCACGTGGTAGCGCGAGGTCCGGTGGAGCGCTTAAGTTCGCGAGCTTCCACGAACCGACGATGGCGGCCCTTTTTCACGTCAACTCCTCACTGGTCGCGGGCCAACACTGGCGGCGACCGCGGCGCAGAGAAACTACGCCGAGTACCCATATTACCAACTCACTGTCGTCAGCGAACCCCTAGCATCGCCTTGTGAGTGATGCCTTTGACCCCAACGATATGGTTCTTCGATTCCGCGAGAGGGCTGAAGCGGTGAAGCGGCGCGGTCTGCCGCCCGTGGAGGGTCCGGACCGCCTCCGATTCATCGAGGCGGCGAAGCTCGACTTCCAGGACTTCGCCATGCTCGGTGACGCCACGGCGACGCTCGAAGAGGGGGTTTTGCGACTCGAGATCGACCTGCGACCTTCGAGCGAGAACTAGGACTTCGCGCTCGCAACGTCGACGCGCGCCGTTGCTTCGGAGAGGGCGCTGACGGCGACCTCGAGCGACGCGACCGCCTGAGCCCGACGACTCGCGCTGTTCGCGGCGTGGAAGCACTCGTTCGCTCCCGCGCCAAAATTGTTGTACGCCTTCGCGAGCAGGGCAGTCGCCTGATCGTCGGGCGTAGGCAGGGCGGCGTTCGCCTGGAGCGTCTCGACGTCCAATACGGCGCACACGGTGTGCAGCTCATTGGTCGAGGCACGAGCGTCGCGCAGCACCTTCGCCGAGTGGACCGCGTCGCCGCGGAGTGACGCGACCGCGGAATGAAAACTGCTCTGACTGACCCACGAACGCAGGGCGGAGGCCGCGCTCACTGTTCCACAGGCACTGACCAATAATCCGGCCACCAGCAACGCCGCGAGGCGTCGGATCACGCGACGACCACGAGATGAAGCTGGCGACGCCCTCGGCGCACGACGAGGTAGCGATCGTGCAGAACGTGCGAGAGGTCGATCGACTCGAGCGGCTCGACGCGCCGGTTGTTCACGTAGACCCCACCCTGATCGAGGAAACGCCGCGCTTCGGCCTTAGAAGCAGCCAGGTCACAGCGAACGAGCAGCTCCACGGGCCCGATGCCGGTCTGGAGTTCACTTCGCGCAATCGTCGACGAGGGCGCATCGGCAACCACCTGTAACAGCGTCGCTTCGTCGAGCGCGGCGATCTCCTCGCTGAAGAGCGCCTCACCGGCCCTCTCGGCGTTCTGCGCGGCTTCTACGCCGTGCACGAATGACACCACCGCGTTCGCGAGGGCTCGCTGGGCACGTCGCTCCTGGGGTGCCGTGCGCGTTGCCTCGTCGAGTTCGAGAATCACGTCGTGATCGAGGAAGGTGAAGAAACGCAACAGCGCCGGCGTCATGTCGTCGTCACTGTTGAGTAGAAACTGGTAGAAGGCGAACGGTGACGTCAAGGACGCGTCGAGCCACACGCGCTCGTTACCCCCTTCCGACTTTCCAAACTTCTGTCCGTCCGCGCGCAGCAACAGCGGCGACGTGAGACCGGCCACGTTCTTCGCGGTCATCTTTCTCACCAGCTCCGCACCCATGGTGATGTTGCCCCACTGGTCCGAACCACCCAGTTGCAACGTGCAGTCGTAGTCGATGTTGAGTCGTAGGAAGTCGTAGGACTGCAGGAGAATGTAGGAGAACTCCGTGAACGAAAGACCAACGTCGTCGCGATCCAGTCGACTCTTGACCGACTCTTTGGCGATCATCTGATTAACCGTGAAGTGCTTGCCGACGTCACGCAGGAAGTCCGTGAGCGAGAGTTTCGTCAGCCAATCGGCGTTGTTCAACAGCAGGGCCCGCGACGCGCCGGCGCTCGGCGAGAAGTCCAAGAACCGGCCCAATTGCTCGCGAATACCCTCGACGTTCGCCGCCAGTTGCTCGATCGTCAGCAGGGGTCGCTCCACGTCCTTGAAGCTCGGATCGCCGATCAGGCCCGTGCCCCCACCGGCCAGAGCAATGGGGCGGTTACCAGCCAGCTGCATTCGGCGCAGGAGACAGATCTGGAGCAGGCTCCCCAGGTGTAAGGACGCCGCCGTGGGATCAAAGCCGATATACGCCGTCACGCCGCCGTCGGACAGGCGATCGAGGACGGTGTCGTCGGTCACCTGGTGGACGAGTCCACGGAACTGCCAGTCGTCGCGGAGTTTCATTGCGTCAGTCTACGAGTCGCTCACATCTAGATCGATGTCGTGCCGCTCGGCACGTGGACCTGTAGCCACAGGACGAAGCTGTGCCACACGCCCGTGACCTCGGCGATGCCGATGAGGATCAGCATGGTTCCGCCGATACGTCCGATGATCTTGCTGTGGCGTCGCAGCCAGTTCGACGCCGTCGCCATCCATTCGGTGGCGAGAGCGGCGAAGATGAACGGCACGCCCAGGCCCAGGCAGTAGACAAAGGCGAGAATCGACCCTCGCCAGGCCGTCGCTCCCGACGTCGCAGCCAGCGTCAGTACGGCGCCCAACGTTGGCCCGATGCACGGCGTCCAACCGAGGGCGAACAAGAAGCCCAGAATCGCGGCGCCGAATATCGAAGCCCGAGGCAGGAAGTGAATCCGGCGCTCTCGTTGTAGCCACGACGACGGCCACCATCCGGCGAAGAAGAATCCCAGGATGATCGTCAGTGGTCCAAGAATCTCTCCGAGCAAGCGCTGATGCGTCAGTAGTCGCTGACCGAGACCGCCGAACAAGGAACCCAGGCTGACGAACACGAGAGCGAAGCCAAAGACGAAGGCGAGAGAACCCAGGAACGCGCGTCCACGATTGGAGGCTCCCTCGATGCGTCCCGTTGCGCCCGTCAGAAAGGCAACGTAGCCCGGCAACAGTGGTAACACGCACGGTGAAGCGAACGAGACCACGCCCGCGGCGAAGGCGAACGGCAAAGCGGCGACCAATGAGCTGGGCAACGTCAGAGCGATCACTCGTTGGCGCCATTCCAACACTGCGCGACTGCCTCGTTGAGCGCTTCGTGATAGCGCACATTTTCCTCACGACCCGGCACGTTGGCGATCACCACGGTCAGCCCCGGCCGCTGCAGGCCCTCGTCAATCGCGGAGCGAAGTTCGCCACGTGTCGCGACGCCTACTCCGACGTGACCGAAGGCCCGGGCGATCTCCACCAGATCATGGGCGCGCGGCGTCGCGAAGAGACGCTCGAAGTGCTCTTCGGACAGCGACGAGGCCCGAGGAAGAAATGAGAAGATGCCGCCGCCTCTGTTGTTCGCCACGACCAAGACGCAACTCCCTTGCGCGTCACCCAGTCCGTCGACCAGACCCGATACGTCGTGCAACATCGTGACGTCGCCGACAAATCCCAGTC
>JADGOK010000125.1 GCA_017882985.1 Acidimicrobiales bacterium | reverse complement strand
AGATGGCGACGCTGAGCTCGGCGACGTGGTCGAGGACCGGTCTGCGGAGTCGCCCTTCGACGTCGCCGCCGTGAAGATGATGCCCGCCGCGATCGAGAAATTGCTCCAACCGCTCGACGAGCGCGAGCAGAAGATTCTGCGCATGCGGTTCGGGCTCGACGGCGCGGGTGAGATTCGTACCTTGGAAGACGTCGGTGCCGAGATGAACCTCACGCGCGAGCGCATTCGCCAAATCGAGGCGCGCGCGATGAGCAAACTACGTCATCCTTCGTCCGACACGGGTGCCCGGGACCTTTTGACGCTTTAGCGTCGGTACAGCTGGGACCGTCCGAGGAGAGCCGCGACACCGATCACGACGGCACTCACGAGAAACGGCGTGCGCGACTTGGATCGGTCGTGCGCACGAACCGGGTGCGTGAAGCTGAGGATCGGCCACTCGTTCTCGTGCGCCATCCTCGTGAGGGCCCGGTCGGGATTCACCGCGTAGGCGTGGCCGACGGTTTGCAGCATGGGGATGTCGGTTTCGGAATCGGAGTACGCGAAGGATTCGGCCAGGTCGATGCCGCGTTTGGCCGCGAGCTCGCGGATGGCAACGGCCTTGTTCTCTCCCTGGGCGAAGAAGTCCATCGCGCCGGTGAATTTCCCGTTCTCGTCAATCGTCGCGCGCGACGCGATTGCGCCATTGATCCCGAGCAGTTCGGCGAAAGGGTCGACGATCTCCTCAGGCGCCATGCTGACGAGCCATACCTCGTCACCCTGCTCGCGGTGATGTTCGATGAGCTCGAGTGCTTCGTCGTAGATCAACGGTTCGATGACCTCGTTGATCGTCTCGGCGACGAGCTCGCGCACCTCGGTGCGGTCCCAGCCCTTGGTGACTTTGAGCACGGACTCACGGATTCTGGAGAGTTTCTCCTCGTTCGCGCCAAAGCGCAGGAAGAACATCTGACTTATCACCGCCCAGACGAGGGTTCGACGGTGCAGCAGTCCGCGGGCGTGGAACTCCGGTCCGAGAGCGACCAAAGAGGACTTGGCGATCACTGTCTTGTCGAGGTCGAAGAACGCGGCACGCACGTGTCAATGCTAGGTCTGTTGACGATTGGGAACTGTTCGACGAGGAAAAGCGGCTATGCGACAAAGGCCGAGGCGCACTCCTGGGAGGCGTCGCCTCGAGCCATGAGAATCACGTGATCGTGTTCCAGGAATCGCATCGTCGCCGAAGGGATCAGTGGCTGATCGCTGCGAACGACCGCGACGACACGAACCGAGTCCGGGAGACGTAGTTCGTCGAGCGTCAGCGTGCGCGCGACCGCGGGCGCGTTGGAAGCGAGCGTCACCTCGATGAGTCGCATCTTGCCGTTCGCGAGGTCCATCAGGTTGATGATCGATCCAACCTCGACCGCTTCGTCGACGAGCGACGTGATCAACGCCGGTGTCGACACCGAGACGTCGACGCCCCAACTCTCATTGAAGAGCCACTCGTTGCGCGAATTGTTGATACGCGCGATCACGCGCGGCACGCCGAACTCCTGCTTCGCGAGCCAGCTCACGACGAGGTTGTCTTCGTCGTCGCCGGTCGCCGCGATGACGACGTCCGCGTTGCGCACGTCAGCGGCCGACAGCGAGGCGTACTCACAGGCGTCGGCCGCGAGCACGGTGACGCCTGGTAACACGGACCTCAGTTTGTCGGCGATCTCACTGCGCTGTTCCATCAGCGTCACGTCGTGGTGTCGATCGATCAAGTCGAGCGCGATAGCGGTCCCCACCGAACCACCGCCGGCGACGACGACTCTCACTTCGCACTCCCGTCCAGCAGGGCCTTCAAGTCCTCGAGGCCCTGGTTGGTGACAATGAATTCAAGAGTGTCGTCCTCTTGGGCGAAGAGGCCCTCGACATCGACGCGACCTTGGCCCCCTCGAATGAGACCAACGACGCGAACGTGTTCGCCGAGACTGAAGTGCGTGAGTGGGCGACCGGCCAATTCATCGGGGACGATCCGCTCGACCAGGTGCAACGTGCTCGCCCCGTCGGTCCATTCAATCGAGTCGTCCGAGGGCAGCATCCAGCGCTTCACCTGCTGGGTGGTCCACAGGGAGGTGGCCACGGTCGGAATGCCGAGTTTCATGTAGATGTCCGCACGTTGGGGGTCGTAGATGCGCGCGACGACGTTCTTGATGTGGTAGTTGTCGCGTGCGATTCGAGCGCAGAGAATGTTGGTGTTGTCGCCGCTGGTGACCGCGGCTAACGCGTCGGCCTGGTTGGCGTCGGCCTTGAACAGAACGTCGCGATCGAAACCGGACCCCAACAGGGTCTTTCCGTGGAAGCGCGTGAGGCGCCGGAAGGCGTCACGATTCTTGTCGACGATAACGACCGAGTGACCCTCTTCCGAGAGCTGCATGGCGAGTTCCGATCCCACGCGGCCGCAACCGACAACGACTATGTGCACACCTCATATGACCACACATTCCAACAAAGGTGCAACTAAACGGGCGCCCACCGGGGCGGTCGCTTAGTGTGAACACCGTGTCAGAAGCCGACAGACAGATATCGAGAAGCACTCCGGTACTGACCTCGCACGCCAACCTGGCCCAGGTGTACCCCGAGTCGCTGGGCTACCGGCTGAAGCGGATCCTGCTCGGCAAACCGTACGTCACCGAGCAACTGGGCAATGAACGTCTCGGGCGCCTCACCGCGCTCGGCGTGTTGGCGCCGGACTGCATTTCATCCTCGGCCTACGGGACAGAACAGATACTGAACCAAATGACGCCAGCCATTGGGTTGGCCGCGTTTTCGCTGGTTGTTCCAATCATGTTCGTAATTTTGGGCGTGCTGTTCTTTGTCACTACTTCGTACGTCGACGTCATCAAGTACTACACGACCGCGGGCGGAGCGTACGTGGTCGCACGCGACAACTTCGGCCCGCGGATCGCGCAGATTGCGGCCGTCGCTCTCCTTATCGACTACATCGTCACCGTGGCGGTGCAGTGTTCGGCGGGCACCGCGGCGTTGACGAGCGCTATTCCGTCACTGACGTATTACACGGTTCCCATCACCATCGGGGTCGTATTGATCTTGATCTATGGGAATCTTCGAGGTATCCGCGAGGCGGGAAGTTACTTCGCGTTTCCGACCTACTTCTTCGTCGCGATGTTGGGTCTCACCGTCGTCGTTGGCTACGTCAAGAAGTTCAGCGGTTCGCTGCACCTGATACCTCAACCGCTTGCGACCAAGTTGGTCGGTCATCATCTCGGACATCCCGGTTCGGGCGTCTTGATGGGCCTCGCATTCTTGACGCTGCTGCGCGCCTACGCCAACGGCGGTTCGTCACTCACGGGCCTCGAAGCGATCTCCAACGGCGTGGCGAGTTTTCGTCGACCCGAGTCGGTCAATGCTCGAAAGACGTTGCTCGTCATGTCCTCAGTGTTGGCGTTTCTCCTGCTGGGCACGACGCTGCTCGCGGCGTGGACGCACGCCTTGCCGTACGCGCTGGGCACTCCCACGGTTGTCAGTCAGGAAGCAACTGCGGTCTTTGGCGCGCACGGCACCTTTCACTTCGTCTTCTTCTTTGTGCAGTTTGCAACGCTTCTGATTCTCTATACCGGTGGCAACACGTCGTTCAATGGCTTTCCGTTCTTGGCGAACTACGTCGCGACAGACAAGTACTTGCCGCGACAACTCACAAAGCGCGGACACCGACTGGCATTCTCCAACGGCATCCTCGTGCTCGGCGCGGTGTCGTTGACCTTGATCATTGTGTTTAAGGCTCAATTGAATGGACTCATCGCGCTGTACGCGATTGGTGTCTTCACCGGCTTTACGATGGCCGGTGCCGGCATGGTGAAGCGGCATCTGCGCGAGCGAACTGGCAAGTGGCGTTTCGGCGTCGTCGTGAACGCCACGTCGGCTTCAGTGACCGCAGTGGTCGTGCTGGTCTTCGTGTTGGCCAAATTCACCGAGGGCGCGTGGATTATCGTGATCGTCGGACCGCTGATGTACTGGGGCCTCATCCGCTTCAACAGTCAATACGAGCGCGAGGACGCGGCGTTCGCCGCCAGCAGCGCGCGTGGCGAGATGCACATACGAATGAACCGGGTGGTCGTCTTCGTCGACACCTACGACCTGGTAACCGAGCGGGCACTCCAGTACTGCAACTCGTTGAACCCCTATTCGATTCGGGCCGTCCACTTCGACATCGACCCCATGGTCACCAGGCGCCTCGAGGGGGCGTGGGGCGCACCCAACACCGCTTCGGCGGGCATCAGTCTCGAGTTGGTCGAATGTGAGGACCGTCGCGTCGATCGTGCCGCGCTCGAGTTGGTGGCGGATGTCGTGCGCGACCCCGACGTCTTTTGCATGGTCATCCTGCCGCGGCGAGGATTTTCTTCCCAGCTCCAGCGCCTCTTGCACGACCGCACGGCGGACAACATTGCCGGAGCAGTGATGCACATTCCGAGGACCGCGGCGACGATCGTTCCCTACCGCATGGG
>JADGOK010000124.1 GCA_017882985.1 Acidimicrobiales bacterium | reverse complement strand
GCCAGCGCCGTGGCTGCAGCCGGGCGAGGACGGCACCGTCGGCGTCGATCCCGACATGATCCGGGAGTTCTTCCTCCAGGACTGCGACGAGAGCACGACGGAGCAAGCGCTCAGCCGTCTCACGCGTCAATCCCTGGCGCCGTTCACTCAGGCACCCCGCCAGATCGCCTGGCAGCAGAAGCCCGCCACGTACTTCGTCTGCACCGAGGATCTCGCCACCCCGCCCGAGGCGCAGCGTCAACGCGTCAAGGCGGGCACGCGACTCGTCGAGTTCGGCGCAGGGCATCACCCGTTTCTATCGCGTCCCGACGAGTTCGCAGAAAGCGTCGTCACCGCGATGAACCAAAGTTGAGCAAGCCGATCGGCTTCTGCTTGGTCGTCGACAGGGCACTCTTCGGGCCACTGCTGCTTCGCCAGCCATCCGCTCAAATAGGGCGGGAACGTCCGGTCAAATAGGGCGATCATCTCATCAGTCTGTTCAACAGGCGCGCCATCGCTCGCTTCGGTCGGAACAAGGCGCCGGACAGGGACGGAGTAACGACTCACGAGGACCTAATCAGTGCGAGCCGGCTTCGATCGACGTCAATTCCTTCGTCGATGCGTAATTCAGTTCGGGCGGCGTCAGCGTGTTCGAGATTGAACCATTGCTGCGCTGAGCATCGTCGTCTCTTCGTACGTTCACTCCAAAGTGCCAAATATCTGTGCGACGGACAGCAATCCGGCGTCACGACGGGGCGAGCCAACGAACTGGAAAGAACTGCTAACACTTTTCGGCATACGTGCGAACACGCCATTGGTCGGGCTGGGGAGATTTGAACTCCCGATCTCTCGGCCCCCAGCCGAGCGCTCTAGACCAAACTAAGCCACAGCCCGTGAGTGGACAATCTTACTCGGTGCTCTTACGAGGCTTGGAGGTGGCTGCCGTGGGGCTGTTCGGGATTGCTCAACCACGCACGCGCCTCGCACAGGTTGTTGATCGTTTCACCGGTCGCCTTGGCCCGCAGCGCCTCGAGGATCCGTTCGTCGAGCGCCTGGATGAGTTCGGTTGTTGACACGTTCACTTCTCCTTCTCTTAGCCGCCCGCGGCGGCCGTCACTATCTCAATCGTGGCACCGTCGTCAATAACCACGTGGTCCCACTGCGAACGGGGAACTACGTCACCGTTCAACGCGACCGCGATGCCGCGGCCGTCGATTCCACGACGTTGGAGCAGCTGCGCCACGTTTCCACGAGTGAATTCCTCTAATTCCCCGTTGATCTTGATCACGGGCGTCGCTCGATGAAGTGCAGTGCGTCGAGGGCGGCGAGCGGCGCGAGCGTCACGCCATGACGATAATGGCCTGACGACCACGCCCAACCCTTGGGCTCGAGCTCTTCAAAGAAGGGTCGCAGATCGGTGCTCGCTGGACGAAGTCCACTGCGGGTCTCGATCATTCCCGCCGTTTCGAGGTCGGGGACGATGTCGAGCGCGTCGCGCAGCAACCGCGACAGTTCGCCCATCTCGACCACTGGTTCGGACCGTTCGTCGGACGTTGCGCCCAGCACGCAGTACCCACCCGGGCGACTCAACATATAGAACGCCCGCCCTCGAACGTACGCGCGCACGACGGGTTGTGCGCTGCGGTCAAGTCCCTGCACTCGAACGGTGAGACCGCGAACGGGTCGCACGGCGTGTTCGCCGGAAGTTGAAACCCCGAGTGGCAGCGCGCTGGCACCGGTAGCGAGAAGGCCAGTGTCGGCAGTGAACTTCTCGTCGTTGGTCTCAGCCACGACACCGACATCATTGGCGTCAACGCGCACCACGCGCTGGTGTACGACCTCAACCCCGAGCAGCGCCAGGCCTTTCAACAACAGCGCGACCGCCTCGTCCGGATCGAGCCATGCGTCGCCCGCCATCACGACGCCTTCTCGAATCCGGTCCGAGAGGCCGACGAAGAGTTCGGGCGACGTGCTGCGCTCAACGACGCCGGGGGCGGCGTCGAAACTCTTCGCAACACCGATGAACTGTTCGATCTGACGTCGATCGCTCGCGTCCCATCCGACGATGAGCGTGCCGGTCTCGTGAATCTCCAGCCGCGTGCCGTCAACCCTCGCGAGCTCGTCGCTGAGGCTGCGCCACGCTTCGAGGGCGCCCCGCTGGAGACGGTAATTACTCTCTTCGCCGGGCGCAATCTCACCGGAGGGTGCCAGCATTCCCGCCGCGGCCCAGGTCGCGCCCTGCGCGGGCGAGGGATCTAAGAGAGTCACCGCGTGACCGGCGCGTGCGAGACGAAAGGCGCTCGTCAGGCCGACAATGCCGCCACCGACGACCAGGACCGATTGCCTCTCTGCGCTCACCTGTCCAGCGTAGGTCGGGTAGCCGAGCGGCATTTTCGTTATAATGAATCCGGGTCAGCGTTGCCCCAGAGACAACGCCATGACAAAGAACCTCTACGACCCCACTTTTGAACACGACGCCTGTGGCGTTGGGATGGTAGCCGACCTCACGGCGCGCGCAACGAACGCGACCGTGGTCGACGCGTTGACCATCCTCGAGAACCTTGAGCATCGTGGCGCGACCGGCGCCGACGTTGATTCCGGCGACGGCGCCGGGATACTCGTCCGGATGCCCGACGCCTTTATACGATCGCTCTTTGGCCACGTCGTCCCCGACCTCGGCGGCTACGGCGTGGCGCACTGGATGATTCCAAAGTCCCTTGACGTCGCGGCGTTGCGAACTGACATTGACAGCGTTCTGGTGTCGCTCGGACTCGCGAGCGCCGGCTGGCGCGACGTGCCCGTCGATTCCACGCTGCTTGGACCGACCTCGAGTGCCAGTGAGCCTCGGTTCGTCCAACAGCTCATCGTGTCGCCCGCGGCCGGGGATGACCTCGAGCGACGTCTCTACTGCGCGAGGAAGATTCTCGAACACACCCACGACGTCTACGCGGCGTCGTGCTCGTCCAACGTGCTCATCTACAAGGGAATGCTCTCGTCACCCCAGTTGCGCCAATACTTCGACGATCTGCGCGACGAGCGACTGGCGTCGGCAATCGCCGTCGTGCACAGCCGGTTCTCCACCAACACGTTGCCGCGCTGGGACCTCGCCCAGCCATTTCGCTACATCTCCCACAACGGCGAGATCAACACGGTTCGGGGCAATCGCAACTGGATGACCGCTCGCGAGACCACGCTTGAGAGCGAGACGCTGCCGGTGCCGGTGTCCGCCCTTACGCCCATCATTACTGCCTCCATGAGCGACTCGGCCAGTTTCGACGAGGTCGTCGAGCTGTTGGTGCAGTCGGGCCGCTCGTTGCCGCACGCGGTCTTGATGATGATTCCCGAAGCGTGGGAGCGCTCGACGGCGATGGGCGTCGAGCGCCGCGACTTCTATCGCTACCACGCCGCGCTCATGGAGCCGTGGGATGGACCCGCGTCGGTAACCTTCTGTGACGGCAAGGTGGTCGGCGCGGTGCTGGACCGCAACGGTCTTCGCCCGGCGCGCTACTGGGTGACCAAAGACCAGCGAGTGATCCTCGCAAGCGAAGTCGGGGTGTTGCCCGTCGCGCCAGAGAACATCGAGCGCAAGGGTCGTCTGCAGCCGGGCCGGATCTTTCTCGTCGACGTCGAGCAGGGGCGGATCATCGAAGACGAAGAGCTCAAGCGCACCCTCGCCGAACGCGCGCCGTACGGGACGTGGCTCGAAGAACAGCAGGTCTCGCTCGACGCGATCGAGTCTCGTCCCATGCTCACGCCGAGTCACGCGTCGATTGTCCGCCAGCAGAAGAACTTCGGTTACTCCGAAGAGGACTTGCGCCTCATCATCCGCCACATGGCCCAGGTCGGTGAGGAGCCGATCGGCTCAATGGGTTCGGACGCCACGTTGCCGGTGCTGTCAAAGTTGGCGCGATCTCTCTTTGACTTCTTCACCCAGCTCTTCGCCCAGGTGACCAATCCGCCGCTCGACGCTATCCGCGAGGAACTGGTGACCTCGACGCGCGTCGCGATTGGCGGCGAGGAGAATCTTCTCAACGAGACGGCCCGCCACTGCCACCAGATCGTCCTACCGTCGCCGGTGTTGAGTACCGATGAACTGGCCAAGATTCGCTACATCGAAGAGAGCTCGCTCGTGCAGGGTTTTCATACCGCCGTCATCGACGGCCTCTTCGGGGCCCACGGTGACGGGAGTGCCGGTGATCGACTGGCCGCCGCGATCGACCGCGTCGCCGATGACGTCGTGGCGTCCGTGCGCGGTGGCGCCAATATTGTCATCCTGTCAGACCGCAACACGTCGAGTGAGTTCGCGGCGATTCCGAGCCTGCTCTTGACCTCAGCGGTACACCACCGCCTGGTCGACGAGCACCTGCGCACTAGCGCGGCGATGATTCTCGAAGCTGGTGACGTGCGCGAGGTCCATCACGTGGCGCTGCTGCTGGGATTTGGCGCCTCGGCGGTCTGCCCGTACTTGGCGTACGAATCCATCGACGCGCTGATCGAAGAGGGCGAACTCAACGCGCTCAGCGC
>JADGOK010000123.1 GCA_017882985.1 Acidimicrobiales bacterium | reverse complement strand
GGGACGGGTGCCCGCCGAGGGGGAAAACCGACCGAACTGACTAAGATTATTGGTTCTCGAAGGTACGACGTGCCCTTCGGTCCGGTGAAGTGAATGAAGGAAAGTCAATGCGAGCGCTGCTCAGTGTGTGGGACAAGACTGGGTTGATCGATTTCGCCAAGGGGCTCGAGGGCCTGGGCGTGCAACTCATCGCTTCGGGCGGCACGGCGAGTGCCCTGCGCGACGCGGGCGTCGCCCACGAGGACGTGGCGGACGTGACCGGCTTTCCCGAGATGCTCGGGGGTCGCGTGAAGACGCTGCACCCGAAGATCCACGCGGGAATCCTGGCCGATCGTTCCAAGCCCGAGCACCTCGCGGCACTCCAAGAGCACGACATCGCCGCCATCGATCTCGTCGTCGTGAACCTCTATCCCTTCTCGACGAATCCGTCAGTGGAACTCATCGACGTCGGGGGACCGACGATGGTCCGCGCCGCCGCGAAGAATCACGAATTCGTGGGCGTCGTGACCAGTCCAACGCAGTACGCGGGCGTGCTCAACGAGGTCACGACGACGGGTGCACTCTGTGACGCGACGCGCCACGACCTCGCGCGCGCGGCCTTCGCCCACACCGCCGCCTACGACGCCCAGATCGTGCGTTGGCTGGACGGCGGGGGCGCCGTGGGGCCAGAGCCGTCCGCAGCCGACGCTGTGTTGGCGCCCACGCTGCACCTCACTCTCGAGCGTGCCCAGGTGGTTCGCTACGGAGAGAACCCCCACCAGTTCGGTGCGCGGTACCGCTTCGCGGGAACCACGCCGTGGTGGGACGGGGTCACCCAACACGCGGGCTCGGCACTGTCGTATCTGAACCTCTTTGACGCTGATGCCGCCTGGCGTCTCGTGCACGAACTGAACGTCGACGTTCCCGACCTGGCGGCGGTCGCCATTATGAAGCACGCCAACGCCTCGGGCGCGGCACTCGGTTCGTCACTCGGTGACGCGTTCGCAAAGGCCCTGGCGGCCGATCCGCAGAGCGCGTTCGGTGGCATCGTGGCGGTGGGGGGACGCGTCGACGCGGCGCTCGCTTCCCTGATCGCCGCCGGACCGCAGGCCGACGTGATTATCGGGTCGTCATTCGACGACGAGGCGGTCGCCCTGCTGGCCGCTCGACGCAAGGCCACCCGTCTGTTGAGTGCTCCCGCTCCCGAACCGCTCGGGCTATCGGTGCGAACCTTCGGCGACACGGCGTTGGTGCAAAACGCCGACGAACTGCTCACGCCCGTGGACCAATGGCGCTGCGTGACGAACGCCACACCGACGCCCCAGCAACTGCAAGATCTCCAGGTTGCGTGGCGAGTCTGCGCACGAACCACGTCCAACGCCATCGTGATCGCTCGCGACGGCGTGGCGGTGGGCGTCGGTGCTGGCCAGCAATCTCGCGTCGTGGCGGCGGGCATCGCCACGACCAAGGCCGGTGAGCTCGCCGTCGGCGCCAGTGCCGCGTCCGACGCGTTCTTCCCTTTCGCCGATGGACTCGAGTCCCTGACCAGTGCCGGCGTCACCGCCGTGGTGCAGCCTGGCGGATCGATGCGCGATCAGGAAGTGATCGACGCGGCCAACGCCGCGGGTATCGTCATGTTGCTCACCGGCGAGCGCCACTTTCGTCACTAGGAGCCCCATGACCGCAGAACTACTCGACGGCGAACGCGTCGCTGGACGAATCAAGATGGAGCTGGCCGACCGCGCCTCGCGCCTCGCCGCCGCCGGACGGCCCGTCGGGCTCGGCACCGTTCTCGTCGGCGACGATGGTCCCAGTGCGAAGTACGTGGCGATGAAACTCGCCGACTGCGAAGAGATCGGTATTCGCTCCTATCACGAACATCTCGAGGCGAGCGCGAGTCAACAAGACGTCGAGGCGTTGATCGACCGGCTCAACGCCGATCCCGACGTCCACTCGATCTTGGTGCAACTCCCACTTCCCGAGGGCATCAACGAGGAGCAGATTCTGCTGCGCGTCGATCCGGCCAAGGACGTGGACGGGCTGCACCCCACGAATCTCGGTCGTCTGGTCATGGGTGCGCCCGGTCCTTTGCCGTGCACACCGGCGGGCATCGTTGAACTGCTTGCGGCGCACCAGGTACCCGTCGAAGGCAAGCACGTCGTCATTATCGGACGTGGGCTCACTATCGGACGACCACTGTCGCTGTTGCTTGCGATGCGGCGACCCGGGTGCAACGCCGCGGTGACCGTCGTGCACACGGGTGTCGACGACATGGCCGCACTCACGCGACAGGGCGACGTCATCGTCGCCGCCGCCGGCGTCGCCGGTCTGGTGCGCGCCGACATGGTCAAACCTGGAGCAGCGGTCGTTGGCGCCGGAACGAGTTGGTCGGGTAAGAAGTTGATGAGTGATGTTGCCGACGACGTCGCCGAGGTGGCCCGCTGGATCACGCCACGTATCGGTGGCGTGGGTCCCATGACTCGTGCAATGCTGTTGCGAAACGCTGTACTAGCCGCTGAGAAGGTTCGATGATTACCAAGGACGAAAAGGGTAGGGAGTTCGATGAGCGCCCGTGGGGCAATTTCACGGTCATCGATGACGACATGTTCGATCACAAGATCAAGCGCATTGTCGTCGCACCGAGTAAGCGGTTGAGCTACCAGCGGCACGCCAAGCGAGCCGAACACTGGTTCATGGTGAGCGGCCACGCCACGGTCGTACTCGACGGCGTCGTACACGAAATCGGTCCAGGCGAGAGTATCGACATCAAGCTTGGTCAGGCGCATCGCTGCGAGAATCACGGGACGACACCGGTGGTCTTCATCGAGGTGCAACACGGAACGTATTTTGGCGAGGACGACATCGTTCGACTCGAAGACGATTTCGGTCGCGCCAACTAGTTTCGTGCGAATCGACGCGTTACTCGCGGCGGGGACCACCCGCTCGTTTGAATTCTTCCCGCCCAAATCCGATCAGGAGAGCGCGGTCTTGACGACGACGCTCGCTGAGCTGGAGCCGCTGCACCCTTCCTTCGTTTCGGTTACCTACCGCGGAGGGCGCGAATCACGCCAACGAACGTTCGACCTGGTGAACCAGATCCAGCGGGCCGGCCTCTTCAGCGCCATGGCCCACCTGATCTGCGTTGGTCACAGTCGCAGCGAGATGCGCGAGATTCTGGTGAACTATCGCGACGCGGGCGTTGAGAACGTGATGGCGCTCGGCGGCGACATTCCCGTCGATCCGAACCTCGTCGCTTCGGAGTTCAAGCACGCACTCGATCTCGTCGAACTCGCACGCGAAGTAGGTGAATTCTCCGTCGGCGTCGCCGCCCACCCTCAGGGTCATCCCCGCTCGCCCAACCTTGCGTCCGATCGCCGTTTCCTCGCCGAGAAACTTCGCGTGGCCGATTTCGCCGTCACGCAGTGCCTCTTCGACGTGGCTGAGTGGACGCGTCTGGTCGACGACCTCGCGGCGCTGGGTGTCGCGAAGCCAGTCGTGCCGGGCATCATGCCCGTCACGACGCTGTCGGGCGTTGAACGCATGGCCGTCATGGGGGCTCAAGTTCCCGACGCGTTGATTCGTCGTCTCGAGTCGGCGCACCAACGAGGGGGTCCGGCCGCGGTGCGCGCTGAAGGCGTCGCCGCGGCGACCGAACTGTGCGCGGGACTACTTGAAGTGGACGCACCGGGACTTCACTTCTACACGCTCAACCGTTCGACGGCCACGCGAGAGATTTACCTGAGACTTTTTCAGTAGCGCGCTCGTTCGTGGGACTTTCGGCCTCCGGACGGCCGTGGCGAATTCTCCTAGGATTGCCCCATGGCTGAAAAAATCACAATGAACGCCGAGGGCGTACTGTCCGTATCCGACAACCCGATCATCCCCTTCATCGAGGGTGACGGCATCGGCATCGACATCTGGCCGGCGGCCAAGATGGTCCTCGATGCCGCCGCGAAGAAGCACGGCAAGAAGATCGAGTGGCGACAGGTTCTCGCGGGTGAGAAGGCCTTCAAGGAGACCGGCGACTGGCTTCCCGAACAGACCGTGGAGGACTTTCGGGAGTACCTGATCGGTATCAAGGGACCCTTGACGACTCCGATTGGCGAAGGATTCCGGTCACTTAATGTTGCCCTGCGCCAGATCATGGACCTGTACGTGTGCCTACGACCGGTGCGGTGGTTCCACGGTGTCCCGTCACCGATGAAGCACCCCGAACTGGTCGACATGGTCATATTCCGTGAGAATATCGAGGACGTCTACGCCGGACTCGAATTGGCCGCCGGGACTCCCGAGGCGGAGAAACTGCGGACCTTTCTCGTCGACAGCTTCGGTTGGAACATCCGTGAGCACAGTGCTCTTGGTGTGAAGCCGATCTCGAGGTTCGGCTCCGAGCGACTGATTCGGGCGGCGATGAAGTACGCCGTTGAGAACCAGCGTGAATCGGTGACCCTCGTGCACAAGGGCAACATCCAGAAGTACACCGAAGGCGCCTTCATGAAGTGGGGCTACGAGTTGGTGCGCGAG
>JADGOK010000122.1 GCA_017882985.1 Acidimicrobiales bacterium | reverse complement strand
CGAACCGCCAGTTTTCGACTGAGCGGTCGCAGCGCGCGTTCGAGCTGGGCCATCTCGTCGCGATTGGCGTGCATCACGTCGAGGTCTTCGGGCAAGGGTCGACGGACCGACTTGGCCAACGCCTCGGCACCGCGGTCGTCGACGAGTCGTTCGCGAATCACGCGCTCGATCTCGGACTTCAGCATCTCGACGCGCGCGTGCGCTTCGTCGCGCGCGATGCGTTGAACCACTTCCTCCGCGGACGGGTCACCGCCGAGTTCGTTGAGGCGCCGTTCGAGATTCTCGAGGTCGAGATTGCGCAGTGTCCGGTAGAGGTAGTACGTGCCGCCCACGGGCCGCCCGGGCTCCATGCCCGCGTAGCGCGTGACCGCTTCGCCGGCCGCGTGACGCAGCGCGCCGCGGTCGCCATCGCGCAGGGCTCGAAAGAGCAGGTCGGCCAGTTCCTGAGCGGACAGTGACGACGAAGGTCCCCCGCCGTCACCGCGTGACTGTCCCGGCCCGGTCGCCCCCGCGGCACCGTCGGGCGCTTCTGCGCCGTCGTCGCCCTCTTCGAGTCCGTCGAGCACGTCCTGGGCGCTCTGCCACGACCGGCTGGCGAAGAAGACGTCGAACGCGGTGTAGAAGACCGGCAGGTGGTCGCCGTCCTTCACGAGCGTCGCGGCGAGGGAGCTGCGCACCAGCGAACGATCCGCGAGGTCGATCACTTCCACGGCACGAGCGGCGTCGACGTGCTCACTCATCGACACCGGAATGCCCGCGGCGCGCAGTTCGCCGATGAAGTCGCCGAGAAGGTTAAGCAACGGACTTCGAGCGACCGAAGAGTTCCTTGGTGGCTCGCTCGATGTCGGATTGATACTTGAGCAAGATGTGCAGCGTCGCCGCGGTGTCCGCGTCGCCGATCTCTTTTCGTCCGAGGATCACCAGCGTCCGGGCCCAGTCGAGGGTTTCAGAGACCGACGGCGACTTCTTCAGGTCGAGCGAGCGTAGCGACCGAACGACCCGGGCGATCTGCTCGGCGAGCGCCGTCGAAATCCCGGGCACGCGCGAGAGGATGATGTCGCGTTCGCGTTCGACGTCGGGGTAGCCGATGTAGAGGTAGAGACAGCGGCGCTTGAGCGCTTCGGAGAGTTCGCGCGTGTTGTTCGAAGTGAGAAAGACCATTGGAATCTGCTGTGCCTTCACGGTGCCGAGTTCGGGGATGGAGACCTGATACTCGGAGAGGATCTCGAGCAGCAGCGCTTCGGTTTCCAACTCCACGCGATCGACCTCGTCGATCAACAGCACCACCGGGTCGGTCGCCGAGATCGCCTCGAGCAAGGGACGGGTCAGGAGGAACTCTTCGGCGAAGATGTCCTCTTCGAGATGGGACCAGTCCTCGGTCCCCGCGTCGTCGGGACGCCCGGCCTGGATGCGCAAGAGTTGCTTGCGGTAGTTCCATTCGTAAAGGGCCTTCGATTCGTCGAGTCCCTCGTAGCACTGCAAACGAATGAGCCGTGCACCGACGGCGTCGGCGACGGCCTTCGCGAGGGCGGTCTTGCCGGTGCCCGCCGGTCCTTCGACGAGGACCGGTTTCGCGAGGCGGTCGGCGAGGTACGCCACCGAGGCGATCGCGTCGTCGCTCAAGTAGTCGTTGTTCGCCAGGCGCTCGCGCACGTCGGCCGGTGAGTCGAAGCGCACCGGCGGTACGTGGAGCAGGCCCAAGCGTTTCGCGAGCTCCTCGCGTGGATCGAGTGCGCTCATCGAATGTGTCCTTCTCCTCGTACGACCCACTTGAGACAGGTCAGTTCGCGCAAACCCATTGGCCCACGCGCGTGCAACTTCTGGGTCGAGATACCAACCTCGCCGCCGAGTCCCAACTCGCCGCCGTCGATGAACCGCGTCGACGCGTTCACGAGCACGGCCGCGGCGTCGACGCACCTCACCCACGCGTCAGCGTGGGTGAGGTCCTCGGTGACGATGGCCTCACTATGACCGGTGCCGTAGCGCGCCACGTGGGCGATCGCCTCGTCGAGCGTGTCGACCACCTTGACCGCGAGGATGAAGTCCAAGAACTCTCGTTCGAAGTCCTCCTCGGTCGCCAGCGTCGCCCCGGGCAGCATCGCGAGCGCTCCGGGCTCGGCACGCAGTTCCACCTCGGGCATCGAGTCGGCCATCGCCGGCAGGAACGCGCCCGCGACCGATCGATGCACCAGCACGGTCTCGGCGGCGTTACAGACGCCGGGGCGTGAGGTCTTGGCGTTACGTACGATGGCGAGGGCCTTGTCGAGATCGGCGAACTCGTCGACGTAGACGTGACAGTTGCCGTCGCCGTCGAGCACGTAGGGCACACGAGCGTGCTCGCGCATGGCCGCGATGAGACTGGGGCCTCCTCGCGGAATCAGGCAGTCGAGTACGTTCGTCATCTGCATGAAGGCGGTCGCGGTCTCGTAGGACGGGTCCTGGACGAGCGCGACGGTGTCGCTCGCCAGCCCCTCCTTTTCGAGGGCGTCGCGCCAGAGCGCGACGATGAACTCGTTGGTCGCCATCGCCGAGGACGACCCGCGAAGGTACGCGGCGTTGCCACTGCGAACGCACAGTCCCGCGACGTCACTGGTCACGTTGGGACGGTTTTCGTAGACGACACCGATCACCCCGAGTGGAACGCGCAGCCGCTCGACGCGTAGTCCATTGGGGCGCGTGTTGCGATCGACGATCTCGAAGAGCGGGTCGGGGGCGTCGGCGATCTCGCGCAGTGCCTGAGCCATGCCGCCCACGCGCGCGGGCGTCAACGTCAGTCGATCCCGGCCGGGTCCGGTCTCCTCGTACGCCGCGACCTCGTCGGCGTTGACGGCCAGCAACTCGTCGCGGTCACTCTCGAGTCGGTCCGCAACGTGGCGCAGTACCGCGCGGCGCTGCTCATCGGTGGCCTGAGCCACGCCCGCGGCGGCCAATCGCACGCGGCGCCCCTGCGCCGCCAATTCATCCGTGGTCATCTATCCAGCGTAACGGAGCGACATTAGACCCGACGAAGCAGGACCAGATCGTCGCGGTGCACGCACACGTCGTCGCCCTCGTGGAACGATTCCGCGTTCACGCGCACCAGTCCTTTGGCTATCACCTGACCGTCGGGACCCTTGATCTCGACGGCGTCGCCTTCAATGAACGATCCTTCAAAGGATTCAACCCCGACGCGCAAGAGACTGCGCCCGTGATGCTCGAGCGCCTCTCGGGCACCTTGATTGATACGCAGCGTCCCGCGACTCGCCACGGCGAACGCGATCCAGGCCTTTCTCGCCGACAACCGCTCGCTGCGAGGGTGGAACGTCGTGCCAAAGCCGGGCGTCTCGCCGAGCGCGTGTCGCAGAGATTCACTGGCGCGCGCCGGCGCGATCACCGTGGTGACACCCGACCACGTGGCCATGCGCGCGGCCGCCAACTTCGAAGCCATGCCGCCGCTGCCGACGCCCGAGCGGGCCGAACCGGCCACCTTCAGCAGTTCGACGTCAAAGGCCGTCACTTCCTCGATCAGCGTCGCGGAGGGATCGATCCGCGGATCGGCGGTGAGTAGACCGTCGGTGTCGGTCAGTAACACCAGGTGTGACGCACCGACCAGGTTGGCGACGAGCGCCGCAAGACGGTCGTTATCACCGAAGCGGATCTCCTCGTCGGCGACGGCGTCATTCTCGTTGACGATCGCGACGACACCGAGTCCCTTCAGCGCCTCGAGCGTTCCCCGCGCGTGCAGGTACTGACCGCGATGCGAGAAGTCCAGCGGCGCGAGCAAGACCTGTCCGACCGCGACACTCAACTCGCCAAAGGCGTTACGCCACGCCTGCATCAGCAGGGGCTGACCGACCGCCGAGACGGCTTGCAGGGTCACGGCGTCGGTGGGCCTCGCGCGACCCTTGCCCACTTCGCTCCACCCCGCGGTGATGGCGCCGGACGTGACGACGACGACGTTCCAACCTTGCGCGCGCAGTGCGACGACGTCGTCAGCAATGTTCACGAGCACCGCGTAGTCGACGCCACCACTCTCGTCGGTGACCGACGTCGTCCCGACCTTCACGACCACGCTACGCGTCGTCATCGTCGTCTCCTAGATTGAGCCGCCCGTGTCGGGCCAGCCGTTCACGACGCGTCGCACGATGGTGGTCGCCGCGATCGAGCCCGGCACCGACTTCGTCGCGCCACCACTCGAACGAAAGCGGTCCGACGTTGACGACGTCGCCGTCGCGCACGCCCGCCCGGGTCAGGATTCGATCGACGCCGAGCGCGCGCAGTCGACGGACGATCTCGGCGAGCGCTTCGTCGTCGGTGAGGTCCTGGAAGCGTACGGCGCGAAGTGCGGGGCGACCGCCCACGACCCAACCATTTTCGCCGTGGCGCTCGACCGTGATCTCGTCGGGCAGCGGCTTGTGGACGACCACCGAGTGCTCGAGTTGCTCGGCTTCTTCGAGGCGGACCCGCACGACC
Source organism: Acidimicrobiales bacterium (assembly GCA_017882985.1). Lineage (GTDB taxonomy): Bacteria > Actinomycetota > Acidimicrobiia > Acidimicrobiales > RAAP-2 > RAAP-2. Next base: position 101 of record JADGOK010000122.1, on the reverse strand, counting down.
AGTTGGGCCAACGTCGAGACGAGCTGATCGATTCCCTCGCCCGTCACCGATGAAATCGTCGCGACACCGTCCATCTCGTACGCGGCGACGTCGCCCTTGGA
>JADGOK010000121.1 GCA_017882985.1 Acidimicrobiales bacterium | reverse complement strand
CTTCACGACCCCTCCTTCGTGTTGCTAGAGGAGACCCTACTACCCAGTAAGCGCAAAAAATGCAGCGTTTCATGGCGATAGTTGCGCGCCACTCGCCGGCGAACGTCGCTCCGGCCGTCGATCCGATCACTCCAGACCCGGCACTCGGCACGATTCAGCCAAGCACTTTCCCGGTGAAGGAAAGGCGAAGGGGAATCCGAGTTCTGCTGATCGCCAAGCTCATTCGGCTTCAATCTCCTCGCGACTGATGCCCAAGAAGTAGAGGACCGCGTCGAGGTACGGGACCGAGAGCGCGGTGTCCGCGTGCTCTTGCACCAGTGGCTTGGCGTTAAAGGCGATACCGAGACCCGCGACCGAGAGCATGTCGATGTCGTTCGCCCCGTCACCCACCGCCACCGTCTGCTCCAGGGGCACGCCGACCTCGTCGGCGAATCGTTGGAGTGCCCGCGCCTTGCCGGCCCGATCGAGAACGTCGCCCGAGAGCTGTCCGGTCAACTTGCCGTCGCGAATCTCGAGTCGATTGGCTTCGTAGTGCTCAACTTGGAGATCGCGCAGGAGCGGTTCGAGGACTTCGAGGAACCCCCCCGACACGACGGCGGGCACGTAGCCGAGTCGACGCAACGTACGCACGAGTGTTCGAGCCCCCGGCGTGAGACGCAGTTTTGCGCGCACGTCATCGATCACCGTCGCTGGGAGTCCCTCGAGCAACGCGACGCGTCGACGCAACGACTCGGCGAAGTCGATCTCGCCGGCCATCGCGGCTTCGGTGACCTTGGAGACCTCCTCGGCGCAGCCACACGCGTCGGCCAGCAGGTCGATGACCTCGTCCTGCAAGAGTGTGGAGTCCGCGTCCATCACGACCAGGTGCTTGGAGCGACGATGGAGCCCCGCGCGCTGAACCGCGAGGTCGAGGCCCAACTGACTGGCGACGGTGGTGAGACCTTCGCGCAGCGCGGCGTGGTCCGCGCCGCGAACGACGAGTTCGTAACAGTTCACCGGGTACGAAGCGAGGTGGACAATGCGCTCACAGGTGGCATCGCTCTCGGCGATCGCGCGAAAGACGCCGTTGAGTTGCTCCGCGCTGATCGTGGGCGCGAGCAACGTCACGAGCAGTCGGCGACCGTCGGCGGAATCGCTCGGTTGCACGGACTCGACCGTCGCGGAAATGCCCTGCGCGATGATGTGGTGCGCGTGCAGAGCCTCGCTCACCATCTGTGGCGTCACCGAGTCGTCGACGGTAATTTCGGCGCAGAGCACCAGCGCGCCACGAATCGTGATCTGGGCGACGTCGGTCAATTGTCCGTTGTGGGCACTGAGCGAGGACAGCGCCGCGAACAGCTCGGCGCCGACGCCGACACGGTCGGGACCACTCACCGTCACCAGATAGGTCGTTGATGCCATGCAGAGAGCGTAGAGCCTGTGCTTCGCCTATCGAGACGGCGCGGGGTCCTCGCGAGCGCGCAGTTCACGTACCTGAGCGACGTGAACATCACTTCGACTGTCAAAGGCCCACAGCCGAGGCAGCGCGACCGCCACCGCGCCGACGGATCCAGTGCAGGCCAGACCACCAAACGTGAGCGAGAAGCGCAGCGTCGTCCACGCCGCCATGAGTCCCGCGCGGAACTGCCCGGCCGTCGGCCCGAGCGAGTACGAAATCATCTCGATGCCCGCCATGCGACCGCGCACCTCGGGCGGGATCGATTCGTTCCACATGGTGGATCGAAAGATGCCGCTAATCGCGTCGGCGCCGCCGCCAATCGCGAGGCCGAGTACCGCGAGTACGAGTGACGTCGCGTAGCCGAAGACCGCAATGCCGAGGCCCCAGATCGCGGCGGCACCGACGATGGCCCGCCCGTAGCGGTGCACGTGACGGGTCCAGCTCGAGAACAACGTCGCCACCAGCGCTCCGGCCGGCAACGCACAGTAGAGCAGCGCGAGTGCGTAGGTCTCGTGGAAACGCTCGGCGACGAAGGGCAGCATCACGACGGGAAAGGCCAGCACCATCGCCAGCAGGTCAATGACGTAAGTGCCGACGAGGTCGGGTCGTGACAGGGCGTAGCGAAGTCCCGAGCGTAGCGCCTCGAGGTCGCTGACCTCATCGGTCTTGAGCGGAGCGGTCGGTCGCAACGTAAAGAGCAACGCCAGGGATCCACTGAACGTCACGAGGTTGATCGCGTAGACCGACGCGGGGCCGACCGCGACGGCCAACAGACCGCCGAGCGCCGGACCGAGAATCGACGCCCCGGTGTAGCGGATGGTCGCCAACGTCGACGCGGCGCGCTGGAGGTCGTGCGGCACGAACTGTTGGTTGAGCGCCTCGATACTCGGACGTTGCACGCTCGACACACCCGCGACGACGAAGGCGTCGGCGTAGAGGATCCATTCGAGAGGGTGGCGTAGCAGCGCGTTGACGAACAGCACGACCGTCGACAGCATCATGGCCTGCTCGGTCCACAGGATTAGTCGTCGACGGTTGAGCCGGTCCGCGAGCACGCCGCCGTAGAGGCCGAAGACCACGAGCGGCACTAGCTCCACCAATCCGAGCGCACCGACCGCGAGCGGGGAGTGCGTGAGATTCTTCAGTTGAAACGGCACCGTCACGTAGGTGGCCTGGCTGCCGAGCGACGTGACGAAGCCGGCGATGTACAGACGTCGGTACTGCTTTGACGCGCGAAGGGGCGAGAGGTCAACGCCGAAGGTCTTGGAACTCACTGTGGCGGACCGGCTTGCCAACCACCTTCGATGGTGAAATGGCGCAGCACCTTCGCCGGAACGCCGCCGAGCACGACGTGATCGGGAAACGTCCCGCGCACCACGGCACCGGCCGCCACCGTGGTGTTTCTTCCGAGCACCGTGCCGGGCAAGATGACGACGTTGGCTCCGAGCCAACTGCCCGATCCGATTCGCACCGCGGCCTCGGTCGGCGTCTGCCAACCAACCGGCTCGTCGGGATCCTCGTAGGAGTGGTTCTGGTCGGTGATGTAGACGTAGGGACCAGTCTGGATCTCGTCGCCCAGTTCAATCGACCAATGCCCGATGATGTGCGACCCGCGTCCGATGATGCACTTGCGGCCAATGGTCACTACCGGTGCGCGCAGCATCTCCTGGTCCGCGCTGATGCCCGCGGTGAGACACACGTTTGGTCCAATCATCGTCTCATCGCCGATCGAGAGATAACGCTCGTTGTAGAGCACGCCTTGGGGCGAGAGGAGTGCCGCACGCGAACCAAAATAGAAGAACGACTTAGCGTACGGATCATCGGGGCCGACCGTGGCGACCTCGTTGAGGTAGCGGCGCGTGGCGCGGACGCGCGCTCCGAGAAAACGTCGGAAACGTAGGCGCGTACTCACCTCGGTCACGCTACCCGCCCCGCCCATTGCACGTTGGTGAGGGTGGCGAACGTCGTTCGCACGCAGATGCCCGGCGCACAGGGCGCCGGGCATCTTCGTGACGGTGTCGCTAATCCAGCGTGAGAGGACTGTCCGCGTCGATCTCGGCGCTCGTACCCACCACGTCGGGCAGTAGAGCGTTCGCCAAGTGTTCGCGCACGCGCCCGTCCAGTTCGGCCATGAGTTGAGGGCTCTCGCGTAGGAACGTCTTTACGTTCTCGCGCCCCTGACCCATCTGTTCACCTTCATAGGTGAACCAGGCACCGGCCTTCTTCACGAATCCCAACTCGACGGCGACGTCGAGAACCGAGCCCTCGCGACTAATGCCCTGGCCGTACATGATGTCGAATTCGGCTTGCTTGAAGGGCGCGGCACACTTGTTCTTCACGACCTTCACGCGTGTGCGGTTACCTACGACCTCGGTACCGTCCTTGATCGACTCGATGCGACGGATGTCGAGACGGACCGACGCGTAGAACTTGAGTGCCCTTCCTCCAGGCGTCACTTCGGGCGAACCGTAGATGACACCGATCTTTTCGCGCAACTGGTTGATGAAGACAGCGACGGTGTTGGACTTGGAGAGGCCTCCGGTCAACTTTCGAAGGGCTTGGCTCATGAGTCGGGCTTGCAGACCCACGTGCGAGTCGCCCATGTCACCTTCGATCTCGGCACGAGGTGTTAACGCCGCGACCGAGTCGATGACGATAACGTCCAGGGCCCCGGAACGGATCAACATGTCGGTGATCTCCAGGGCCTGCTCCCCGGTGTCGGGCTGGCTGATCAGCAGGTCATCGACGTTCACGCCAATAGCGCGTGCGTAGACCGGGTCCATCGCGTGCTCGGCGTCGATGTAGGCACATACGCCGCCGTTGCGCTGCGCCTCGGCAACTACGTGCATGGCGAGTGTTGACTTGCCCGACGATTCGGGACCGTAGAGCTCAACGATGCGTCCTCGGGGCAGGCCGCCGATACCGAGCGCCATGTCGAGGGCGAGCGCTCCAGTGGGGATCGACTCGATATTCATGTGCAGGTTCTCGCCCATGCGCATGATCGAGCCCTTCCCGAATTGCTTCTCGATCTGGCCTAGAGCGGCATCGAGAGCCTTCGCGCGATCATCAGTTGCCATAACGTTCTCCTTGTTCTTACTCACTCGCGGCACGCTAGGTACCTCGTGTGACAT
>JADGOK010000120.1 GCA_017882985.1 Acidimicrobiales bacterium | reverse complement strand
AGCGTGCCCAGGTGATTCTGATCGGACCGGGCTCACTCTTTACGAGCGTGCTCGCCGCCTGCGCGGTACCGGGCATCCTGCAGGCCCTCGCCGGCACCCGGGCCCGCACGATCTACGTTGCGAATCTGCACGAACAGGTCCCGGAGACTTCCGGCTACAGCCTCCAGGATCACGTTGACGCACTGCGCGATCACGGCGTGCACCCGCACGTGGTGCTCGTCGACGAGCACAGTGCGTTCGCGACGCAGGCCTGTTCGCTGCCCAGAGTGGTCGCCGAGATCGCGCACGAAAATGGCCTTGTCCACGATGTGCAAAAATTGGCGAAGGCGGTCCTCGCGCAAGTGCGATGATTGAAGACCAGTTACATGAGGAGAAGCAAGTGGCGACACGCGTTGCGATCAATGGTTTTGGACGAATTGGCCGGGGATACTTGCGGGCTTCGCTGTCCTACCCCGACGTGGACGTGGTGGCGATCAACGACCTAACCTCGCCCGAGACCAACGCGCACCTCCTGAAGTACGACTCGACCCAGGGGCGCCTCGACGTGGCCGTGAGCGTCAGCAAGGACGAGATGACCGTCGGCAACGCGAGCATCAAGGTGTTCGCCGAGCGCGACCCGAAAGACCTGCCCTGGAAAGAACTCGGCGTCGACGTCGTCATCGAGTCGACCGGTCACTTCACGAGCCGTGAGGCCGCCGCCGTGCACTTGGCCGCCGGCGCGCGAAAGGTGATCATCTCGGCACCGGCGAGCGACGTCGACGCGACCTTCGTCATGGGCGTAAACGAGGGCACCTACGACCGCGACCTGCACCACGTGGTGAGCAACGCCTCGTGCACGACCAACTGCTTCGTGCCGATGGTGAAGGTACTCGACGACGCGTTCGGCATCGACGCCGGACTTATGACGACCGTGCACGCCTACACCAACGACCAGAACCTGCTCGACCTGCCCCACAAGGACCTGCGCCGCGCGCGCGCCGCGGCGATCAACATCGTGCCGTCCTCGACGGGTGCCGCGCGGGCCACCAGCGTGGTGCTCGCGTCGATGAAGGGCCGTCTCGACGGGACGTCGCTGCGCGTTCCGATTCCCGACGGCAGCATCACCGACTTCACCGCGATCGTGCGTTCGACCAGCGTCGAAGAGATCAACGCCGCTTTCAAGGTGGCGGCCCAGGGTTCCTTGAAGGGCGTACTCGTCTACACCGAAGACCTCATTGTTTCCTCGGACATCGTCGGCAGTCCCGCGTCGTGCACGTTCGACTCGCAGATGACCATGGTCCAGCGCATCGATGACGACAAGAGCCTCGTGAAGATCTTTGGCTGGTACGACAACGAGTGGGGCTACTCCAACCGGTTGGTGGACCTGACCCGCTACATCGGCCAGTAGTCGCGCCGTGTCCGAACTTCCCTCGTTCGAGCGCTGGGGCGACCTGCACAACAAGCGCGTGCTCGTGCGCGCCGACTTCAACTGTCCGGTCAGCCTCGTCGACGGTCGCGTGCAGGTCAGTGACGACTTTCGCATCCGCGCGACGATTCCCCTGTTTGAGGATCTACTCGGTCGCGGAGCCCAGGTGGTCGCGTGCACGCACTTCGGGCGACCGAAGGGCCAGGTCGTCGCCGAATTCAGCGTTCAGCCGATTCGTGAGCGGTTGAACGAGCTCTGCGGCGGCGTGGAACTCCTGGAGAACCTGCGCTTCAGTCCCGGTGAGGAGAGTAATGATCGGGCCTTTGGCGAATCATTGATCGCCGGCTTCGACTACTACATCAACGAAGCCTTCAGCGCGTCGCACCGCGCTCACGCGTCGATCATGGTTCCCCCGATGATGGTGCCGAGCGCCGCTGGACCGAATCTGCAGCGCGAGGTCTCGACGCTTCAGTCGCTCCTGGACAGTCCGGCGCGACCCTTCGTGGCGATCGTCGGCGGCGCGAAGGTCGCCGACAAGCTCGGCATTGTCAAGGTTCTCGCCGAAAAGGCCGACACCGTCGTCGTCGGTGGCGGCATGGCGTACACGTTCGAGTCAACCCAGGGGCGAACGATCGGTTCGTCCCTGTTCGACGCTCGTTATCTCGACGAATGTGCGCGCCTGCTCGGCGCAGGCAACGTGCTCATCCCGGCTGACTCGCGTGGTCTCGCCGATGGCGCGCCTTTTGGTCGCGACGGTGGCCCCGACGAGCCGGTGTACTTTGGCGCGAACATCCCCGCCGGCTTCGAGGGCTTGGATATCGGACCCGAGGCCGTTGAATCCTTCGAACGGACCATTGCTTCGGCGGCGACGATTCTCTGGAACGGCCCGATGGGGGTCTTCGAGGATTCCCGGTTCACCACGGGGACCGAAGCGATCGCGCGCGCCGTCGCCGCGTCGAGCGCGGTGTCGGTGATCGGTGGAGGCGACTCGGTCGCGGCGCTCCAGGAGTTCGGACTCGAGGATCAGGTGAGCTTCGTCTCGACGGGTGGCGGGGCGTCGCTCGAGTTCGTCGAGCTCGGTGACCTGCCGGGTCTCGCGACACTACGCGAGAGTTCCTTCGCCTGATGAGTACGACCAACCGTCCGCTGGTCATCGGTAACTGGAAGATGAACCTCGACTTCGTCGAGTCAGTGCACCTCGCCCAGCAGATTGGCGTGATGCTGAAGGTCAAACCGACCGAACACGCCGACGTCGTGCTGGTGCCACCCTTCGTCGACATTCGTAGCGTCACTTCAGTTGTCACCTCCGAGCGGGTTCCGGTCGCGGTGGGGGCCCAACACGTGAACGCCCACGACAATGGTGCCCACACCGGCGAAGTGAGCACGTCAATGCTCAAGCGTCTCGGCGTTGAGTGGGTGCTCGTGGGTCACTCCGAACGCCGGTCGATGTACGCCATGAACGACGCGGTCGTCGCGGCGACCCTGCGCGCGAGTACCAAGAGCACGCTGCACGCGGTGCTCTGCGTCGGTGAAGACGGCCTCGTGCGCGATGACGCAGACCAGGAGGCGTTCGTCGAAGCCCAGCTCGAGAGTGCACTGCACGGTCTGGACGAGAGTCTTCGCCCGCTCGTCACCGTCGCGTACGAGCCGATCTGGGCGATTGGCACGGGCGTCACGGCGACCCTCGAGGAGGTGAGTGCAATGACCAATTTCATCCGTCGCGTGCTCACACGTTTCTCGATGCCCGCGAGCCGCGTCCTCTACGGCGGATCAGTGAACGCCGAGAATGCGGCGTCGCTGATGGGCGAGGGGGGTGTCGACGGTTTTCTGGTCGGAGGCGCCAGTTTGAAGGCCGAATCGTTCCTTGCCATAGTGCGCGCGGCCAACGACTGCTACGCTGGAAAGCGCTAATCGGAGGTTGTAATGTTTACCTGGTCATTCGTAGCGTTAGAGGCCGTGTCCGCGGTCGCGCTGATCTTTCTCGTGCTGTTGCACTCGGGTCGCGGCGGTGGCATCTCTGACCTGATGGGCGGCAGCTTGGGCGCCGCGGCCGCCGGTTCCACGGTGGTCGAACGCAACCTAGACCGTATTACCGTCGCCGTTGCGTTGACCTTCACGTTCGCCACATTGGCGCTCGACCTGCGTTTGCAGTAGTTACCGTGATCCCGCGCGGATCGTTTGCTCGAATCTCCCTCGCCCTCGTCGCCCTCGCGAGCGTCCTCGTTCACTTCGAAGCCGCCAACGCCGCACCGTCGACATCGCTGAGCGACAACGCCCGAACGATCACCGTCTCGGTGCCCGGACCATTCAACGGATGCACGTTCTTTGACGCGGGCGCCAACCCCACGTCGAACGCGGTGCTCGACCTCATTCGCCCTTCCGCATTTCTCACCAACACCAACGGCAATCTGGTGGGTGAGGGCGGTTCGCTCGCCTCGGCCGAGCTGACCTCGCTCCAGCCCGAGTCCGTCGTGTACACGATTGCGCCACACCAGCACTGGAGTAACGGCGCCGCCTTCGACGGGCGTGACCTCGTCGCCTGGTGGCTACGCGCCCGCGTCCTCGCGAGCGTCCAGAGCGACGGGTACCGGGCGATCAAGACCTTGACGCTGAGTAATCACGCGCTGAAGCTGACTGCCGTGTTCGCGACGCCCTTCGCTGACTGGAACCTCCTCTTTCGTGACGTCGAAGCTCGCGGCGCCGATATGGGCTGTGCGCTCGCCAACCTGACGAGTCACCCGTCACTCGGTCCCTACAAGGTGACGAACGCGACCGCTTCAAGAATCGTGCTCACGATGAATCCAAGGTGGCCCAACGATCCGAACCGTTTTGGTCGCGTCGTTCTGACGACCAGTGGCGTCATCCCTTCGAGCGCGACGACGCCGTTCGCCAACTACTCTCTGGTCGTCACTCGCGCACAAGAGCAAGCGTTGAGCGCTCACCCCTCGGTGTTGAGTCATATCGGCACCTCAAGCAACATCGAAGAGATCACTTTCGCGCCCTTGAGTCCGCTCACGAGGTCACTCTCGGTTCGTGAAGCGTTGGGTTGGTCGCTCAATCGTCAAGCACTCATCAATCAGCTCTTTGGCGCCGTCACCTTCTCTCCTTCGATCGCCGCGTCGGCGATCTTCTCGCAAGGTCAAAGCGCCTATCCGGGATTCAACG
>JADGOK010000119.1 GCA_017882985.1 Acidimicrobiales bacterium | reverse complement strand
GCTTCGAGATTCTCGATCTCGACGGGCTCGATCGATCCTGCGGGTTCGAATCCCAGGATCTTGCCGTAGAAGTACAGTTCGGCCTCGGCGGTTCGCATGATGTTCTCGGCCAAACGAAAACCGTGCTGCTCGCCTTCGTAGGCGAGGTAGGCGAACGGGACGCCCTTCTCGCTCAACGCTTCGGCCATTGCCTCGGCCTGGGCCGGCGGCACGACTTCGTCCTCGAGTCCCTGGAACAGGATCACCGGCGTGCGCAGTTGATCCGTGTGGAAGATGGGGGATCGCTCGTCATAGATCGCCTCCGCCTCGGGCCACGGTCCGATGAGTCCGTCGAGATAACGCGACTCGAACTTGTGAGTGTCTCTGGCGAGAGCGCCGAGGTCTCCGACGCCGAAGTAGCTCGCCCCGGCCGCGAAGACGTCGCGAAAGGTGAGGGCGCACAACGTCGTGTAGCCCCCCGCGCTGCCACCGTGGATGAGCAGACCGTTCACGTCCGCCCTTCCGGTCGAGGCGAGGTACCGCGCCGCGTTCACGCAGTCGTCGAGGTCCACGATGCCCCACGCGCCCTTCAACCGCTCGCGGTACGCGCGACCGTAGCCGGTGCTGCCGCCATAGTCCACGTCGGTCACGGCGAAACCGCGACTTGTCCAGTACTGGATCGAGTAGTCGAGCTCGGCGTCGCAGTTGGAGGTCGGCCCGCCGTGACTCGCGACGATGAGTGGCGGCGACGATCCCTCCGGCGCCGTGAAGTCACGGTTGGTCGGTGGGTAGTAGAGCGCGTGGGCAGTGAGACCGTTCTCGGTTGGGAACTCGATCATCTGGGGGATCGAGAGATAGCCCGAATCCACTGAGTTGACGCGGCTTGCCCTGATGAGCGCGGAGCTACCTGCCGCCAGATCAATCACGACGACCGAGAGTGGCTCGGTGGGTGAGCCCGCGAGCGCGACGATTGAGTCGCCCATCGGTGCCACTTGTGAGATTGACCCGTAGGTCGTGGGAATCTCGCGAAGCGTTCCGCCGCCGGAGGGGATGACGCCAAGGTGCCCAGCGCCACCTTCTGACCACGTGAGGGCGATGGAGCCGTCGGCGAGTGGCACGTACGAGGACGTGCCAAAGACCCACGCCGGCTCGGCGAATTCGGCGTTGCGCGGGGCCATCGCTATCGCGCCCTCGGCCGCGTCGCGGTACAGGTTCCACCAACCGGTGCGATCCGAGATATAGAACAGCGATCCGTCGACCCCGTAGCGAGGCTGCAGGACTGACTCTTCGATGCCGCCGCACACGACACGGGTTTGCACGACGTTCACATCGTCATCGAGGGTCGCTTCAGTCAGTTCGGTGCCGTCCCACGGCATTCGGGGGTGGTCCCAGGCGATCCACGAGAGCTGCTGGTCGTCGGGCGAGAGGGCGGGTGCGGCAAAGAAGTCGTGACCTTCGGCGATGACCCGCGCCGACGCGGACCCGTCGCTCGCGAGTACCACGAGGTCGTTCGTCACCTTGTCGCCCTCGTGACGTTCGCGCACGCAGATGAGGTGGCGTCCGTCGGACGTCACGATTGGATCCGCGTAGCGCCACGCCCTCTGGTTCTTTGGTTCAGTGGTGATCGCCTTGGGCGCCATTCCCGGATCGATCCGGTACAGGCGCTGGTCGGCGAAGTTCGAGAAGTAGACCACTCCGTCGTGGACCGTGTGGCATCGCCCACCGTACTCGTGGGCGAGCGTGCGGGCGGCGAATCCCGGCGCGAGGACGTCGTGGGTTGTCCCGTCGGCACTTCGTCGGACGATGACGTTGCGCCCGGCCTCGCTCGGTCGACCTTCGACCCAGTAGAGATCATCGCGGTCGCAACTCGGGTAACCGAGCCGGACGGCGTCGGTCACGAGTAGCGCGCTCGTGATCGGTGAGGACCACGCGCCGTACGGGGCGATTTCGGGTGTCATTGTTGCGACACTATCGTTTCACTTTGGTCACGTGCGGAGATTTTGCGCCGTCAACGTTTCCACCGCGGTGGCTCGACCCCGACGGTCCTACAGTGGCGCGATGACCGACGATCACGCCGCGCGCCTCTTGACTGTTCAAGGTCAACTCGTTCATGACTTTCGCAACGCGGTTCTGGTGGAAAGTTGGTCCAACGACACGTGGCTCACCGACGATCTGGTACTCAGGGTGTGCTGGCAAGGTGAGCGCGATCGACTGCGACGAGAGTGCGAAATTCTCGAGTCCCTGCCGTCTTCGATCCCGCACGCCACTGTCGTTGACTTCGGGAGCGACGACGATCTGACCTGGATGGTTCTTCGACGGCTTGGGGGACGACGACTCGACCTTGCGTGGCCCGCACTTTCCGCCAACGAACAGAGCGACGCCGTCGTGACCATTGCACGCATGCTGCACTCGTTGCATCGCTGGACTCCTCCCGACGCCATTCGCCAGAGGTTGTTGGCTTCGCTTGCCTCCGCACCGCGTACGACAACAGAGGCGGTCGGCTCCTGTGTCGTGCCGGTCCCTCGAGATCGCATTGCTCCATTGCTGGAAAGGTTGGATGAGTTACCAGGCATCGGCACCGAATTGGCGCGACTCGCCGGACGGCGCATCGATGAATTGGCAACGGCGTTCTCCCTCGATGAATTCGTCCGGGGCGTCGTCGTCCACGGTGACGCGCACTTTGCCAACGTGCTGTGGCACGAGGGGGCCGTCGTGGCGTTGCTCGACTTCGAATGGGCTCGACTAGGTCCGTCTGATCTGGAACTTGAAGCTGCGTGTCGCGAGGATCCGTTCATCGAAGCACACGGCCACGCGAGATCACTCAGTGCCGCCGAGGTGCCACTTCTGCGATTGATGCGCGCGGGATATCCTGAACTCTTCGAGCGAACGAATCTGACCGAACGGTTGTGGCTCTACGAACTCTCGCACCACATTCGACGTCTCTGCGCGATCGGCGTCACAGTGGCTTCTGACGAACAGCGTGGTCGTCTCGAGCGCCTCGTCGCCATTCCTCGCGTGCAATTCGGCTAGATCAAGTTGCTGTCCATCGAGAAGTCACGTCTGGCACGTCGCACCCACTTTCGCTTCCAACAATTACTGCCCTTCGCGAGAAGGCGATGCGCTGCTCATCTCCACAGTGACCGGTGCGGGCTTAGGAAATGATTCCTCGAAAGAACGGTGCTACCGCCGGGGGACGGTCCCGGATATTCGACCGATAACTCGCCAGTCGAGGCGTCGAGGACGGGACCGCGCTCTCAGTTCACTGACGACGGTACGACCAATGGCCACGGGAATTCACGTTCCGAAAGACGAGCGAGGTCCAAGAGCAACTGCTCTTCGTGGTGTCGACCGATGACTTGTAGTCCTACTGGAAGACCGTTAATCAGGCCCGCTGGAATAGTGATTGCCGGATTGCCCGTGAGATTGGCAGGAATTGTGAGGGCACCATTGTTGCCGATGGCTCTCTCAAAGCCGAACTCGGCGACCAAGTCGACGCTGCCGACGGTGGTCGCCATGGGACCGGTCGCCGCGAAGGCCACGTCCGGATTGGTGGCGGCGAAGAGAAAGTCCGTCTGCTCGAAGATGTCGGCCATTCTCTCGTTGACGTGGATTCGGAAGATCTCGGCGGCGCCGGCCGTCTGAAGGTTGAGTCTGGACGTCGCGATTCTCATTCCCAGTTGAATCTCCGGCGTCAGATCCTCGTGGCAGGCCGGATAGCGATCGCCTAACGCACCGGCCAGACCAATCAAGTTCGAGAGTGACCACTCATTGCCGCCGGCGGGAAGATTGATCGCGACATCGACGCGCTTGAGCTTGCCTCGAGAGATGAGTTGCTCGGCGAGTTCCACGAGCAAGGCGGTCTGCGCGGGTTCGACGATTGCCGATCCGAGATCGATGGATATCACGGCCCGCTTACCGGCGAGGTCAAAGGAATCGAGGTCCGCCTCCCAGCCCTCGACGCGAGGAAGGCTCAAGGTGTCGCGCGGATCGAATCCATTGCAGACATCGAACCAACGGGCGGTATCACGCACCGAGCGTGACACGCAACCGAGGGTCACGGTCAACGGCGGTTGATGGGCGTGAGGACCCTTCGGAATTCGTCCGAAGGTCGATTTCAATCCGAAGAGGCCGGTGAATCCCGCCGGAATTCGAATCGAGCCGCCTCCGTCTCCGCCCGAGGCCACCGGAAGCAGGCCCCCGGCGACGGAGGCGGCCGAACCGCCCGACGAGCCGCCCGGTGTTCGCTCTAAATTCCACGGATTCCTGGTGGTCCCGTGAAGCTTGGTATGCGTGCAGTTGATGCCGCCGAACTCCGACGCCGTCGTTTGCGCGGCGAGAACTGCCCCCGCCGCTCGGAGTCGGGTGACCTGAGTGCTGTCGCAGTCAGAGAGTCGGTCGCGAAAGACCAGAGAAGCTTCGGTGTGCGGCCAACCATGGACCGACTCCAACTCCTTGATCGCGATCGGAACGCCTCCGAAAGGAAGTGAAATGTCCGCCACGGCGGCTGCGGCGCGGGCGGCGTCGGCATCGACGTGGGAGAACGCATTGAGGTCCGACGCTTCCATCGCGGCTAACGACGCGTCCAGCGCCTCGATTGGACTGA
>JADGOK010000118.1 GCA_017882985.1 Acidimicrobiales bacterium | reverse complement strand
CTCGAGGGCAAGCCCCTCTCCGCCTCGTACGACGGTCACGCGAACTGCTTCATCGAGACCGGGTTCTCCAAGGCCATGCTGATCGACTTCAACTACGACGTCGAGCCGCTGACGGGTCACTACCCGGGCGCCGTTGGCCTGCCGCTGTTGAAGGAGAGTCACCTCAACCACCTGGGCAAGTTGATGTTCCAGTGGATCTACTGGCACAGCCTCCTGCCGGGCCGCAACATCCCCGGCATCACGAGCCAGATGCCACGCGCCGGCAAACACGGACTGAGTACCCCAGCGAAAGAGGAGGTCATGCAATGAGCGTGGAGACGATTGGCGGCGTTGACGTCGAACTGAACGAAGAGGGCTTCCTGCTCGACCCCAGCCAGTGGAACGAGGCGATGGCGGTCGAACTCGCCAAGCGCGAGGGGATCGAAGCGATGAACGACCAGCAGTGGAAGGTCGTGCGCTTCATGCGCGCCGAGTACGAGGCCAAGGGCGCCGGTCCGAGCGTGCGCGTGCTCGGCAAGACGTCGGGCGTCACGATCAAGGAGCTCTACCTACTCTTCCCCAAGGGCCCCGCGAAGCTCGCGGCGAAGATCGCCGGCATCCCCAAGCCGCGCGGCTGCATCTAGGCGAGGGACACGAAAGGAGTTGCCATGGGCAACACTATTGAAAAGGTTTCCATCATCATCTCGAAGGGTTCGTTGGAGGGCGTCTACCCAGGACTCATCATGGCCAACGGCGCGCGCGCCGAGGGCATTGAGGCGAACCTCTTCTTCACCTTCTTCGGGCTCGACGCGATCAACGCGAAGCGCCTCAGCCACATCAAGGTCGCCGCGATCGGCAACCCCGGGATGCACATGGCGAGCCTCATCGGCGTGTTGCCGGGAATGTCCGCGATCGCGACCAAGATGATGGAAAAGAAGATGGAAGAGAACGACATCCCGGGAATCCCGGAGTTCATGGAGATGATCGCCGACACCGGTTGCGGGATCTACGCGTGCAAGGCGTCAGTCGACCTGTTCGGGTTCACCAAGGAAGACTTGATTGGCCAGGTGAAGGACATCATCACGGTGGGCGAGTTCTACGAGATGGCCGCCGGCGGCGAGATCATCTTCACCTAATGGCCTCAAGTTGGCATCGCACCCGTCGCGGCGCGATACTGCAGGGATGACATACGACGCCGCCCGCGCCGCGCTCGCGGCTTGGCGTGAATCTTTTCCGGCCGACCCGTACGCGAGCGACGCAATGCTGCGATCGATTCTTTCGCGCGCGCTCGAGCCCGAGCGAATGGAGGCGCTCGACGAGCGCGCTTCGACGTTCGCGCGCGACGTCGTGTCGGTCATCGCGCCCGCGGCGCAGCGCTACGAGCAACGACTGCACTTGGCCGAACTCAACCGCTTCGACGCGCTCGGCCAGCGCACCGAGAGTGTGTCGTTCGACCCCGCGTACCACGAGGCGGGAAGAGCGGTCTGGGCGAGTGGCGCGGTCGCGCTCTCGAACGTCCCGGGCAGCGCCTACGAGCAGGCGACGCTGCTCTATCTCCTCTCGCTCGAGGGCGAGGCGGGCCACGCCTGTCCGGTCACGTGCACGATCGGTCTCGCGCGGGCGCTGCGACGAAGCGCCTCGTCGCCGGTGCGCGAGCGGTTCCTGTCGGCACTGGTCGATCCCAACTACGACGTGGCCCAGCGCGGCGCGCAGTTCCTCACCGAGGTCCAGGGTGGCAGCGACGTGGGGGCCAATGCCTGTGTGGCGACGCCCGACGAGGGAGAGACGTATCTGATCACCGGAGAGAAGTGGTTCTGTTCGGTCGCCGACGCCGATCAGTTCTTCGTCACCGCCCGCGTGCCCGGTGACCGGACCGGCACCCGAGGACTCGGGAGCTTCGTCGTGCCGCGCGTGATCGACGGGCAACCCAACGGCTTCACGCTTCGTCGACTCAAGGACAAGCTCGGCACCCGGGGACTCGCGTCGGGCGAGATCGATTTTGTCGCAGCCCGCGCGTGGCCGGTCGGACCCATCGAAGAGGGCTTTCGCACCGCCGTCTCGGTGGTACTCAACACCAGCCGCTGGATGACCGCGATCGGCAGCGCCGGCATCATGCGCCGGGCGCTCATCGAGGCGCGTTCGTTCGCGCACTTCCGCGAGGCCTTCGGCGTGCCCATCGAGGAGTTCCCGGCGGTTCGACGAACGCTCGCCGACATGAGTGCGGCGAGCGCCGGGGCCCTGCACCTCGTCTTCGCACTCACCGAACTCGAAGACCGCATCGACGCCGACGTCGAGAGCGACGACGACCTGCTGTATCACCGCTTCCTCGTCAACGCGGCGAAGTACCTGATCTCGCGCCAGGCGACCTCCGTCGTGCGCTTGGGTATCGAGGTCCTCGGGGGCAACGGCACGATCGAGGACTTCAGCGTCCTGCCGCGTCTCTACCGCGACGCGATCGTCTACGAATCGTGGGAGGGCACCCACAACGTCCTGGCGGCACAGGTGCTCAATGACCTCCACCGTCTCCCGATCCTCACGACAGTGGCGACCCGGCTCAACGCCACCCTCGACGACGCTCCCAAGAGCGAGGTGAAGGCGTCGCTCCACCGACGCCTCGACGCGGCGCTCGAGAACGCGCAGCGTTGCCTCGACGACGCGGCGTACGCGGCGTGGCACTTTCGCGACGTGCTCGATCACCTCGGCGTGGTCGCCGAAGCGATCTATCTCTGCGAAGCCGGTGAGCCGCTCGCGGCTGATCACCTGCTGCTCTCCTTCGCCTCGCCCGGGTACGACCCCGAGAACGACGACGAGCTCGCCGACCGCGTCAATGCGCTGCTCGAGTGATTGACGGCCCACTTCCCGCGAGACCGGCCGTTCGCTCGAGCCGTCAATGACGCTCGGTCGCAACGCCGTCGCTCAGTTCGATCGAGCGAGTGATCGCGACGGCGTCGAGTAGGCGCCGGTCGTGGGTGACCAGCAAGAGCGTCCCGGCGAAGTCGCGCAGCGCACTCTCCAGTTGCTCGATTGCCGGGAGGTCGAGGTGATTGGTCGGTTCGTCGAGGACGAGGAAGTTCACGCCGCGGGCCTGGAAGATCGCCAACTCCGCCCGGGTTCGTTCGCCGGGCGACAGGAGTTGGGTTGGTCGGGTCACCTGGTGCGCTCCGAGCCCGAACTTCGCGAGCACCGTGCGTGTTTCGGACTTCGTGAGACCGCTTCGTTCCTGGACGTAGCGCGCGAGGTCGTGTTCGGCGCCGAGCGCCCGGCGGTCCTGACCGAGCACGCCGGTGACGACGCTCGGCCCGACGCGCCGCGTGCCGCTCGCCAACGCCACCGTGCCGAGCAGTGCCGCGACCAGCGTTGACTTGCCCGAACCGTTGGTTCCGGTGAGGGCCATCCGGTCGCCCCAGTTCATCTCGAGGTTCACCGGACCCAGCTGGAAGTTCGATCGCGTGACGACGGCGTCGACGAGTTCGACGACGACGTTGCCCGAGCGACGAGCCTCACTGATCGAAAAGCGCAGGTCCCAACCTTCGAAGGGTTTCTCCACCACCTCGAGGTTCTCCATCGCCCGTTCGGTCTGACGCGCCTTGTGGGCGAGGTTCTCCGTGCGATTGATGCGAAAGTCCCGTTGCGCCTTGTCGTGGTCGCGCGGATTCTTTATCTCCTTGCGCACGCCGACGTCAGCCCACTGGCGCTGACGCTCGGCGCGGCTCGACAGCTGATCGCGCGTTCGCTGGTACTCCTCGAATCTCTCTCGAGCGAGTCGCTCGGCGTTGACGCGTTCGCTCTGGTAGCCCGCCCAGCCGCCGGCGAAGGATCGAGCCGTGCGCGAGTGCTCGTCGATCTCGAGCACCGTCTCGACCGTGCGCTCGAGGAACTCGCGGTCGTGCGAGACAATGACGGTGCCCCCCGCTCGCTGGCGAACCCATCCTTCGAGTCGCGCCAGACCATCGAAATCGAGGTCGTTGGTCGGCTCGTCGAGCAGGACGATGTCAAAGCGTGACAGTTCGATCGCGGCCAGGGCCACCTTCGCCTCCTGACCGCCCGACAGCGTCGACGTCTCACTACTGGCGAGGTCGGGGCGCAACTCGAATTCGCGCAACACCGTCGCCATCCGGGCGTCGAAGGTGTCGGCGCCGAGCGATTCGTACCTCGCGAGCGCCCGCTCGTAGCGGTCGTTGGCGCTCGGGGAGTTGGACGCGAGTTCGCTGGCGGCGGCCCTGAGCTCGGTCTCCGCCTCGAGCACGCCGGTGCGCCGCGCGAGTGCGTCGCGCACGGTCTCGCCGGCGCGCCGTTCGTGCTCTTGGGCGAGGTAGCCCACCGTCGCTCCCGGTGGGTCGACGGCGACGGTCCCGCTGTCGGGCCGTTCGAGTCCGGCGAGTAACTGCAGCAGCGTCGACTTTCCGACGCCGTTGGGTCCGATGACGCCGATCCGACTCTGGGGTCCGACCGTGAGCGACACGTTGTCGAGCACCGGGCGACCGCCGCGGTCGTGGGACAACTGGGACGCGTTCAGTACAGCGAGGGTGTTCGATGAGCGAGAGGAAGTACGCGGGTGCGGCATCTGAAATCTCCAGGAACGAGGGACAAGGTTCGAAGGGACGACGTCAGTTAGTTGCGCACGAGGAGAGATTAGTACCGCGGCGGTCCCGG
>JADGOK010000117.1 GCA_017882985.1 Acidimicrobiales bacterium | reverse complement strand
CCGACCGAGCGGACACTCTACTGGCGCCACATGAAGTTGCGGCGGATGATCGCATCATGGACGGAGCCTGGACCAACCGCAGTGATCGAGCACGGGGCAAACCCGGGTCTGATCAGCCACTTCACCAAGCACGCCCTCCTGGATATCGCTGCGCGCGCGTTGACGGATCAGAAGTTCGGGGGCGCTCATGCGGAAAAGATCGCGCATCACGCCAAAGCGCGTGAATTCAATCACCTCGCTCACGAGCTTGGCGTGAAAGTCATCCACTGCAGCGAGCGTGACACGCAGATTACCGATCGGCCCAAG
Source organism: Acidimicrobiales bacterium (assembly GCA_017882985.1). Taxonomy (GTDB): domain Bacteria; phylum Actinomycetota; class Acidimicrobiia; order Acidimicrobiales; family RAAP-2; genus RAAP-2. The sequence goes on along the minus strand of JADGOK010000117.1, from coordinate 4,335 downwards.
GAAGTCAACGAGTTCCTCAACACCTGGAGCGTCGAAGGCTTTCGCGAGGAAGGGACCACGACGGCCGAAATGGGCTGGGGCACCCATGAACGAGAACTACCGGCGCTGGCTTTCGAGCATCCCGATGGCCCCAGGAGTCAGATCTGCCTGGCGCGCATGGGGATGAACACCCTCGTGGTGAGCTGGGTACCTCCGGACCACCACATCGTCGGCATGGTCGTCCGCCATGGCGAGGCGTTCACGATCACCGAGAAGCTGACGGTCTGGAAAGATGGCCAGGCCGTCTACCGCCCGACGGTTCATTATGCGTATTGTCCGTGCGACTCGGCCATCGCGTCGCTCCACGAGTTGCGCGGTCGCGATTACGATCTGCAGCCCCGCATCCGCATCATGACCGACGACGAGATCATCAGCGGAGCCGACATCCTGGGCGCGCTCGTCATGGGACATCCGTATCAGTCGTGGTGGTGCGGCTCAGATCTCGACATCGAGGAGTCTCGGCGCCTCGTGCCCCACCAGAACGCCACCACCATGCAGGTGGCCATCTCCGTCGTCGCCGCCTGCATGTGGATGTTGGAGAACCCACGTCAGGGGGTGTGCGTGCCAGACGACTTGCCGCACGACTACATCCTGGATATCAGCAAGCCTTATCTTGGCAAGTTCCTCTCGGTCGCGTCGGACTGGAATCCGCTGAAGCGCTACTCCAACGTCTTCCAGGGTTTCAACCGGCCACAGGTCGATCCGTCGGACCCGTGGCAGTTCAAGAATTTCTTGATCACTGAAGGAGACTAGTGGACGAGAAGACGCTGCTTCGCCTGGCAAAAACACACGGCACGCCGCTCGTCGTCGTGGACCACAAGGTGTTGCGGGAGAACTACGCGCAGTTCCGAAAGTACCTACCGCGCGTGCAGGCCTATTATGCGGTTAAGGCCAACCCCGCCCCGGAGATCGTGCGGACGTTCCACGACGCGGGTGCGAGTTTCGACGTCGCGAGTGTGGCGGAATTTTTGACCGTCCACGAGAACATCAAGGACCTGCCGGAGGAACAACGACAGAACTTCATCTGGGATCGCATCATCTACGCCAATCCCATCAAGGCGGCCGAGACGCTCGAGCAGCTTGATCCGTACAAGCCCCTCGTCACCTACGACAACTATGAAGAAGTGATCAAGATCGGCCGGCACGCACCGCACGCGGGCCTTGTGTTGCGATTGGGTGTGCCCAACACCGGGTCGATGGTGGAGCTCTCGAGCAAGTTTGGAGCGTCGCCCGGCGAGGCGGTGGACCTGATCGCGTTCGCGCGCAACAACAAGCTCGAAGTCGAGGGGCTGAGTTTCCACGTCGGAAGCCAGTGCACGAACATCCAGAACTACATCCAGGCACTGCAACTGGCCTCGAGCGTTTTCTCTGAAGCCAGAACGCTTGGCGTCGAGCTCAAGCTTCTCGACATCGGCGGAGGCTTCCCGGCTCACTACGACGACACCGTCCCCGCCTTCAGGACCCTGGCCCGAGTGATTAACCGGGAACTGGACCGCCTCTTTCCGCAACCGATCGAGATTCTCGCGGAGCCTGGTCGGTTTCTCGTGGCCTCCGCCGCCACGGCCGTTGCTCAGATTATCGGCAAGGCGGTTCGCGGCGGGAAGCTGTGCTACTACGTGAACGACGGCGTCTACCAAACCTTCAGCGGCGTGATCTTCGACCACTGCCAATATCCCTTGAAGAGCTTCAAGAACGGTCCAACACAGATCTGTTCCGTTTTCGGCCCGACGTGCGACGCCCTCGACACGATTAGCTTGGCTGAGGAGCTGCCGGATATGGACCTGGGGGACTTCGTCTACGCCCAGAACATCGGGGCGTACTCTGCGGCCAGCAGCACCTACTTCAATGGCTTTCCGCCCGCGCGGGTTGTGCATGTGAACCAGTGAGGTTCAAGAGGCCCAGCACGGCCGCGAAGCTGCCATTCGAAGAAGCGGTCTTACGGTCTAGCTAGGACTCGTCCTCGACGTCCGGATCGGGCACGTTGTCGCGCTCGGTGTGCCGAGAGTCGTCAAAGGACTGATCTTCATCATGGTCGTGAAAGCGGTAACGCGACGTTCTCGGAAGCGTGGGCAAAGGTCGCTCCGTCTGGACGTGACGATCGTGGTGCTGAGAGGCAGTTCCAGTCACGTTTCTCATCCCAACTCCTCCAATCTCGAACTGCTGACAGGTTACCGCAGTGTACCCCGACACGGTGACGTTCAGGTAAGCAAAACGAAGCAAGCTGTCAGAGCCTCCCTGATGCGTATCAGAACCGAAGGGCACGCTGCCATCGCCCACGACGATGCCATGGTCGGCCGCCTACCGGAAGCGAATGGACGGCGATGGAATCTGCGGTTTCTTGCGACCTCAGAAATGGGCCAGAAATCGCGAAAAGTATTTCAGTTGGAAGGTTCCGACCGGTCGTGGTGAGTGGTGGAATTGTGGCCGAATTCTGCTAACCGACTCGTGACTTCGCGAAATCTGGCCTGATTGGCGCGCCCGGCAGGACTCGAACCTGCGACCCCCGGCTTAGAAGGCCGGTGCTCTATCCACCTGAGCTACGGGCGCGAGCGGCGGGACGGCTGATCGTAGCAGACTTGACTTGACTCGTCTCAGCCTATGCCGGCGCGCTCATTACCCGCGCGTGAACGATGATCTGATCGACGTCTCCAGCGCGTCGAGCAGCGCCTTTCGGCCTCGAGTACCCAGGATTAGAGGTGAAGTCCTCGTCCAGGACAAGGACTTCATAGGGCGGCGCGACGGCGATGAAGCCGTGCTGATGGCGTGTGCCTGAGCGGCTCCGCCGGCGGGATGCGTGTGCGACCCGGTCTGCTACGCCAGCGAGCGGCGACCGCTGATCAGGCCGACGACGAACAACACGATGGCCACGACCAGCAGCACATGGACGAACGCCCCGATCGTGTACGTTCCGACGATTCCCAGCAGCCACGCGATGAGCAGAAGGACGGCGATCGTGTACAACATGGTGATTTCTCCTACCACCGCAGCTTACGGCATGGCCTGACCAGTGTCTGTGCGTTTGAGCACACGTCGAAAGCGCTACTGCCGTGGGACGGACTTGAGCAGCGATGGAGGCGTCGTCGCGGCGACAGCCCCGAGCAGGTGCGCGTGCTGCTTGAGCCATTCGTATTCCGCGACCGGCACGTTTCTGAGTAGAGGAGCAGGCTCAACGACGGATTGAGCCGCCGTCGCAACAACCGGGGCGGGGTCGGGGTGCAGGTAGGCGGTGATGCGCTGTTCCATCTGATTGGGAAACGCAGGCGCGGGCCCGACGATTTTGTCGCCGTAGATCTTCAGCATCAATTCCCGAAAGACCGGCAGCGCGACGCGCCCGCCGGTTTCCCTGGCGCCGAGCGACCGATTGTCATCGAACCCGATTCGGACGGCGACCGTGACTCCGTCGATGCCATACGTCGATCCCACGAAGAGCGCATCTCTGAATTCGTTGGTCGTGCCGGTCTTGCCCATGACGGCAATCGGAAACGCATGTGAGTCGAGCGCGTGCGCCGTGCCCGTCGGCATGCGCACGACGCCGCGCAGGCCTTCCTGAATCATCGAGAGCGCGTCGGCGTCGCCGAGCGGCCTCGGCGTCTCGCGCGGTTCGCCGCCCTCGATCGCTTCGCCAGAGTCCCGAACGACGCGCCGGATCACGTACGGCTGCGCGACAAGACCCGAGGCAATCGTCCGGTACGCCGTCGCGAGTTCCAGCAAGTTGACTTCGGACGCGCCCAACGCCGTCGTCGGATAGGGCTGTAATGGTGTCTGCACGCCCAAACTGCGTGACGTCGCGAGGACGGCGTCGATTCCGATCTGTGACGTGATCCAGATCGCGACCGCGTTTCTCGACTCGGCAAGCGCTTCGCGGATCGGAATCAGGCCCTTGAACTGACCGTCGTAGTTCGAAATCCATTTCGGCGGGCCCCCGCCGCCGGTCGGGACGCTGATGGGCTCGTCGGGAACGAGCGTCTCGAGGGTGAAGATGCCCTCCCGGAAGGCCGCCAGATACACCATCGGTTTCATCGCCGACCCTGGCTGCCGCATCGACGTCCTGACGCGGTTGAAGTCGCTGTACGACGTGGCGCGACCTTGATAGACCTGCCTGCCCCCGGCCTCGGCGAGCACGCTGCCATCGCGGTTGTTCAAGACGACCACCGAGCCCTGGACCATTCCACGCGTGCGCGGATGGCGCTGCTCGTACTGCTGGAGGCCGTGCTCCAGGGCCTCGGTTACGACGTGTTGGACGCGGGCATCCACCGTCGAATGCACCTGGATGCGGCCTTGCAGCAGATCGTCAAG
>JADGOK010000116.1 GCA_017882985.1 Acidimicrobiales bacterium | reverse complement strand
AGTCCGCCGAAATCAATTCGCGGGTCAGGTCTATTCCCGCCGCCGACTCCCTTGTAACTAACGATATAGGTGCTCAGGAAAAACTGGTTGTTTCCTTGTGTATAGTCCAGTCGTGCGTTGTACTGGTTCCCATCGCTGCTGCTCGGTATGGTGAGGTCGTAAGTGCCCCAATCAGGGATTCCGTCCGGTCCGTTACCGATGCTTTGACCTATCCCAGTGCCGGGCACATACCACATTCCGAGTGGATGGTAGTTGGGATCGCTCGGATTTGTGATCAGCGAACAGCAATCCGTCTGGTTAGTGGTCGTCGCGATACGCGGCGCGTAACCCGGGGTGGCGAATAACTTGGCAGCTGTCACCGAAGCCGTAGCCAGCGCCGACGGCGCGGCGGCACTCTCGATCGAAACACTGTGCGATTGGCATCGCACCCTCATGACGGGAAGCCCTACTCCCGAGCGCTACGTCGGCGTGATCAGAAATGAACAGGGCTGGATCGGCGGTACGAGTCCACTCGACGCTCACCTCGTGACGCCGCCGCCTAGTGAGCTCTCGGCACTACTCGACGACCTGATCGCCTACGTGAATCGCGGGGACATTGACCCGGTCGCCCAAGCCGCTATCAGCCATGCGCAGTTCGAGATCATTCATCCATTTAGCGACGGCAATGGCCGAGTCGGCCGCGTGCTCGTTGCTTGGGTGCTCACTCGGCGACTGGCACTCCTTGTGCCGCCGCCAGTAAGCGTGGCGATCGCAACCGACGTCGCGGGCTACTCCTCGGGCCTCGTGCTCTTTCGCTTGGGTGATTATCTCCGGTGGATCACCTGGTTCGCCGACGCGGTCGCCAGTGGAGGTAGGTCGCAACGTGCGCTGATCTCAAACGTCGAGCAGATTAAGCAGCAGTGGCGCGGTCAGCTCGGCGGGGGCGATCGCAAGCTCCGTAGCGACGCGGCGGTCTTCGCGGCTCTCGACCTGCTTCCTCGTCATCTCGTACTCACTTCCTCGATACTCGCTGACGAGCTTGGGATCTCTCGCAAGGCCTCCTTGGCGACGCTTCATCGTCTGGTTCAAGTTGGAATCCTCACTCAACAAGGGACGATCTCACGTAAGACCGCCGGGCAACGAGCGGCGCTCTTCGTCTCGCGGGATCTTCTTGGCCTTGCTGGTTCGAGTCCATTGCGCTAGGACCGAGGTGAAGAAAGCGCACAACTTCCCAAGCGGGCGAGTTACTTGGTTGAAGGATCAACCAGCGCCGCGTGGGCGAGCGCCTCAACATCGCGAAAATCAATGACCACGTCGACGTCGTCTTCGAAGTTCGGCTGCGGACTGAGCACGATTAAGCGGCGCGCGTCAAAGACCGCACCCTGATCGGCGGTGTTGACCGCTCCGGTCGCCAGCGCCTCCACGTCAGTGTCGTCGGGAAGCTCGGCGACGAAGACTGTGAAGGACGCACCGTGCTGCATTCCCTCGACCACGAAACTCAGGCAACCGGTGGCGGGCAAGTAGGACCCCGACGCGGTGAGTGAGAAGGACGTGGCGGCCAATTGGTCTTGGGTGATTGGACCCGCGACGAACGTCTTGGATGCGTCGAGGGAGTCGGCGAACAGCGCGGTGAGTTGGGCGAGATTGGACTGCGGATGATACGCAACGCGATTGTCACCCTGGCGCGGCGCACCGCGCAGGGCGATGGTGGGGTTGTCGCGAAAGATGAATGTCTCGACCAATCCGACGCCGTAGGTCGTCTTCACCTCCACGAGTGAGCACTGGGACAGCTCACTGACTCGATTCATCGCTTCGAGCGCCACGTCGAAACGCGCCGCCGCGTCAGCATGTGCCACCTCGGCGAAGCGTCGGCGAATGAGTTCGAGGTCGCCTCCAACGAGTCGCGCGACGAACAGCGAAGCCTTCAGCCACGTGTCCCAAGGGACGTCGTCAAAGCCGAGGAGTGCAAAACCGTCCAATGCTTCATAGACAAGGCTTATCGACGACTGTCGACGGGCTTGCAGTGTACGGCGCATTGCGAAGAGTCGCATCGTCGACGCGTCGCCGTCGAGGCCCCGACGAAATTGCTCACGATCAACGCCGTCCTCAGCGGTCACGGAGCGCATGATGCCCGCGACGGTGTCGTCATTCGCCTCGATCCGAAATCGTACGAACTCGCCCGCATTGATCTCGTAAGGATGACTCGCCAATTGTCGAAGGGCGTCATTGATCCTCGGAGTGGCGCGCACGATCAGGGAACTCCCAGCGTGGCGACGTCCGAAGGAGCGGGTTTCGATTTTCGTTCTGAAATCTGTTGGGTCCCCCGCGACGAATCGCCCTCCGCGTGCGCTCGCTCCGGAGCCGGACCGGTGGACCGGCCTCGCTGATGATCGCGCGCACTCCGCATCTTGGTACTGTACGGCGTCACTCTCGTCCCTGGATCGACGTGATCCAATGCGACCAATCGCGCGACGCCGCGCCCCTCCCAAACGCCGCCACCGCCTCGGCGTCGCGAAGAGGCAGTGGCGTCTCCCGGGAGGGGCGCGGATTATTTCGAAGCGTGAAACGGTACTGTGGCATAACAAATCGGGCGTCGATCTTCAAGATTCGCCCACCAATCGAGAGAGGAACCATGCGTCGACAATTCGTTGCGGCAGCAATGACTACTCTGCTCTCGCTCGGTCTTCTCGTCTCGGTCGGGACCGGCTCGTTCGCGAGCACCATGAGTTCCAATGCCTTTTCGATGAAGACTGGTGTGATCGTGGGCCAGGCTATGGAGTGCGGGCAGGGCCCCGTCGCGATCACGCGAGGTAAGCCCGGCCCGAAACCTCTGCCGGAGGCCGTAATCCTGTTTCACAACAACCGGACGTTCGGGACCCAAAACATCGTGTTCTCATTGAGCAAGCCGTGGATTGGCGCCTTCTCCTTCTCGGTGCCGATTGGCAAGTACGAAGTCCTCTACACCTACCAGGGAGCCGTTCACTGGGTCAACGTGAAGGCGAAGAGTCGCAACACGGTCAGCTTCGACAAGGTGGCCTGCGCCAATTAGTCGGTCTTGCCTGTTTCGGCCGTGTCGAACCCCTGCGGTGACGCTCGTCCCCCAGACTATCGGCAAGGTCGTGATGACGCCATAGGCTCTCCCTCGAGGAGGTGGCCATGCTTCATCCAGCACTCGAACCGTACGTCCAGGCCGTCACGCAGAGTCCGGCGCCCCATCCGTCGTGGCTGAGCGCCGCCGACCGGCGCGCCGCGTACCGTCTGCTCGCAGAGTCGATGCGTGGTGAACTCGAACTCGTTGACTCGATCACGGACGTTTCGCTCGACCTCGAGGGACGTTCTCTCGCCGCACGCCTCTACCGGCCCTTTCACGATGAGGCCAAGGCGCTCGTTGTCTACTTTCACGGCGGTTCGTTCGTCGCCGGCGATCTCGACACTCACGACGAACTGTGTCGACGTCTGGCCGCCGGCACGCGAATGCGCTTTCTCGCGGTCGATTACCGCCTGGCGCCCGAGAATCAGTTTCCCGCCAGCATCAACGACGCCGTCGACGTCATTCGCTACGTGTCCGCGCACTTCACGGATTTCGCCCACGCCGGATCGAAACTGATCGTCATGGGTGACTCCGCCGGCGCGACGATAATTGCTGTGGCGACCGCACTCACGCGAGCGGAACCGCTCGGCATAGCCGCGCAGGTACTGATCTATCCGACGCTCGGTCCGGAGATGTTGACGGACTCCTCACACACGTACGCGAAGGGCTACCTGCTCGACGTCGACCAACTGCGCCACGACTACGGCCAGTATCTGGGCGAGTGGCGCGACCACACCGATCCGCGCGTGTCACCGCTCATGTTCGCCGACCTCACCGGAGCGCCGCCGGCCATCGTGCTCGTCGCCGAGTGCGATCCGCTTCGTGACGAGGGCGTGGCGTACGCGGGGCTGCTCGAGCACTTCGGCGTGCCGGTCGAACTGCTCGAGGCCGAGGGGATGATCCACGGTTTTCTTCGGATGAGTGGCCTCGTGCCCGAGGCGATTGAAATCGTTGATGACCTCGCCGTGCACATGCACCGCTACGTGGAGAGCGCCCCGTCGTGAACGTGCTCTTCATTACGCTCGACCAGTTCCGTGGGGATTCCTACGGCGCGGCGGGACACCCGCTGGTTCGGACCCCGACGCTCGACCGCATCGCGGGCGAGGGCGTGCGTCTCGAGCGCCACTACTCACAGTCCGCTCCGTGCGCGCCCGGACGCGCTGCTCTCTACACCGGCACGTACCTGATGAACAATCGAGTGGTCGCGAACGGTACGCCGCTCCCGGGCGGCCTTGACAATATTGCCAAGGCCGCGCGACGAGCAGGCTACGACCCGACGCTCTTTGGCTACACCGACCAGGGACTCGATCCCAACCGGGCAGAGGGTAGGGACGATCCACGCCTCGACAGTTACGACGGCATCCTGCCGGGTTTCTCCGTTGGTCTCTACTTGCCCGAGAGTCAGGCTGGTTGGGTGCAGTACCTGCGCGCGAAGGGCTACGACGTGCCCAATGGTTGGTCCGCACTGTTGCGCGGCGAACCGGACCGGCCCATGCAGGATTCACTCAGTGGGTTCTTGACGACTCGATTCGTCGACTGGCTGGCGGACCAGGAGAGCGGATGGTTCGCCCATTTGAGCTACCTGCGACCCCACCCGCCCTACGCC
>JADGOK010000115.1 GCA_017882985.1 Acidimicrobiales bacterium | reverse complement strand
TTGGCGGGGGTCGAGGAACGTCAAAGGCCGCGACCAACGCGAACCTCTACGAAACCGTGCGCACGATGCAGGATTCAGTGACCTCCATCGCGGCGCTGGCGATACCGGTGATCGCGGCGGTGCACGGGTACTGCATCGGTGGTGGCGTCGACCTGATCAGCGCGTGCGACATTCGCCTCGGTGCCGCCAACGCGGTGTTCTCCGTGCGAGAAGCGAAAGTCGCGATCGTCGCCGACCTCGGGACCCTGCAGCGACTCCCCCGGATCATCAGCGCCGGCCACTTGGCTGAGCTCGCCTTCACTGGCAAGGACATCGACGCCCAGCGCGCCGCCGCGATCGGGCTCATCAATTCAGTGCACGGTGACGACGCCACCGACGTGCTCGCGGCCGCTTACGCCCTCGCCCAAGAGATCGCCGCCAACTCGCCGCTTGCCGTGCGCGGCACCAAGGCGGTGCTCGCCGCCAACGACGGAAAGACCGTGAGCGAGGGGCTCGAATTCGTTGCGCGCTGGAGCACAATGTACCTGCAGAGCAACGACCTCAACGAGGCGATGACCGCCTTCATCGAGCGGCGTCCGCCGGTCTTTAACGGGGACTAGCGGCGCCAGAACTTCCAGCCGCGCTGCTCTCGCTTGGCGATCTCGTCGAGTTCGCGACGGCGTTCGTCGAACAACTCGGGCGCTACGGCGTTGACGATCTCGCTGGCCTTGTCGAGGATCTCGCGACGATCCTCGACCGGGACGCTTGATTCGGGCGCCTTCTCGACGGGTGGTTTCACGAGCGAGCCGTGCACCCAGCCAACGTCGGCGAATCGGCGCTCGTAGGTAAGGCAGTTCTCGGGGCACGACCAGGGTTGATCAGGTGCGACACCGAGTACGCAGAACCGTGCCACCTCGCCCGACTTGTACGTTCGGCTCTGAAAGTGCTTGCACTCCTCACGCATTCCCATAGCACCAGTCTTCCACGCAGTTCAACTCTGAGGTCAGAATTTAACGAACCTCACAGAATCTCAATCTGACCTCGAACGGCCCAAACCCTTGGTCAACACCAGGGGCGCCTAGCTCACTGGCCAGGTGTCCCTTATGGCTCGAGAGACGCGGTCCTGTGCGTCATCGGCCAGCGGCGTCTCTCGCAGGTACGCGAAGACGGCCGGCCCTCGTCGTTCCATGGGCATATCCTCGAGGCGAGGGACGACGTGGAAGTGGAGATGCGAAAAGCCCTCCGCTTCGCCGAACATGACGACGTAGGTCTTCGGACACCCAGTCACCCGTTTCAGTGCAACGGACGCGTCCCGCAACAGCGGGCCCAGAGATTGGGATTCCTCCAATGTCATCTCGTCAGGAGATTCAATGTGCCGATGAGAAACGATGACGAGCCATCCCGCGAGACTGGCGTTGAACGAATGCGCCACGCGCCAGCCCGGCACTTCCCAGATGCTCTCTCGAATCGTTCCGACGCCGTTCGCTGTCTGGTCACAGGAGTAACAGGCGTCAACCACTTTCGAAGTCTTTCATACGAGACACCGAACTGAGCTCCTCACGATAACCGCAACCTTTGCATTTGTAACATGGCCCGATGAGACTCAGTGTCGTTATCCTGCCCACGCCGCGATGGTCCGAGGCGCGATTGCACTGGACCCACGCCGAAGGGTTCGGCCTGCACGCCGGCTACACCTACGACCACTTGTCGTGGCGCAGCTTTCGCGACAAGGCGTGGTTCAACATGGTGCCCTCGCTGGTGGCGGCGGCGAGCGTCACGTCCACGATCCGGCTCGGTCCGTTGGTGACGACGCCGAATTTTCGCCATCCACTCGTCTTGGCGAAGGATCTCCTGGCCCTGGACGACGTTTCGAACGGCCGCACGATTGTTGGCGTCGGATCGGGAGGCACGGGATTTGACGCCACGGTCCTCGGTCACGAAGCGTGGAGTGCGGACGAGCGTCACCGTCGCTTCGAGGAGTTCACTCGTGCGCTCGACCAACTGTTGCGCGAGCAAACGAGCACCCTTGACGGTCCGTTCTACCCGGTCGTCGATTCTCGTCAGGTCCCCGGGCCGGTACAGTTACCCCGGCCTCCGATCATCCTCAGCGCGCTCGGACCGAAGAGTTTGGCGCTCGCCGCCGAAGTCGCCGACGGCTGGGTGAGTTTTGGCAGTGCCACGCCCTCGCGCGACCGATCCACCGAAGAAGAGGTGGCGCTGCAGGTCGCCAAACTCGACGAGGAGCTCGATCGTCAAGGCCGAGCGGCGTCATCGATGCAGCGACTACTCCTCGACTTCGAAGGCGGCGAGGAACCACTGGCGTCGTTCGATTCGTTCATCGACTGGGCCGGTCGTTACCACGCACTGGGTTTTGATGAGCTCGTCGTACACTGGCCCGTCGCCGACTCGCCCTACGACTACGACCGCGCGGTCTTCGAGCGCGTCGCCACGGAGGGTCACGCGCAGATCGCCGGTTGGGACTGAGCCGCGTCGAATTCGTCCTCTCGCCAGGTAACGTCACCGCCATGTATCCGAACGACGCTTCGGTGCTGCAACGCCTCCTCGACGAGGAGCTCGCGGCGGAGCCCACGACGGTCCGTGGACTGACGAACCACCTGCCGATGGCCCTGGTCGCCAAGGCGAAACTCGGCGCCGACGAGACCGAGCTACTGCGTTTCGCGACGAAGTACGCGACCCGAATGGCCCCACTCGGCGACACGTCAACTCGACTGGAGAGCTCGACCTGGGGCGCGGCGATCGGCGAGAGCGCTGCGGCGCCGGACCTGCGCGACTACTTCGTTCGTTGCGTGACCAACGACGGCTTCGACGCGACGTTGCGATCCCACCTGCCGGTCCTGCTACCCGGCATCGGCGGCGCCGGGTTTCACGGCGCCATCCGGCTCGCGTACGCGATCGACGTGGCGTCGCCTTCACGTATCGCGGCGGGCCTCGCGTACCTCGCCGAAGTGGCGCGACCTTTGAAGCCGTTGGCCCCGGGAGACGCCACTACCGACGATCCCGTCGAGGTACTGACGGCGCTGTCCGGGTCTCGTGAATGGTCGACGCCCTTCGAGTCCACGAGCATCGACGAGGAGATGCGTTACGTCGTGCGCCGAGCGGGCTTCGACGCGGCCGTCGCTTCACTTCACGTCGGTGCCGACACCGACGAGCTCCTCGCTTCCGCAGCACTACGGGTCTTCGCTTCGACGGGCAACTTCACCGCCCTCCACGGTGTGACGGGTCTGTCCGCAATCTCGGCCCTGCGGCCCTGGATCGAAGACGTCGAGGAGTTGAACCGATTCGCGTTCCAGGCACTCAGCGCGGCGTACCTCTCCCTCGGTGCCCCACCCTTGTGGACTCGTGACCAGCTCGAAGAGTTCAGTGGTTCCAACGGGAGCGACCCCGCCGAGGTGAGAGCGAGCGCCGCCCAAAGTGACGACGAGCACGTGGCCAAGCTCGTGTACACGGCCCAACGGTGTTGGGAACGTACGCGTGACGATCTCTACCTGGCCGTCGCGGCCCGAGAGGCCTTCCCGAGCGGTACGGCAGCGTAGTGATCGGCGATGCTGCCAAGTGAAGTTCCCGTGGAAATCGACTGCGGGCGTCTGAGAGGATAGTGCGATGGACAATCAACAATGGACGCACGTCGACGACTACTTTGTTTCGCTGCTGGTGCCCCCTGATACCGCACTTGACGAGGCGCTCGCCGGTAGTACTGCGGCCGGTCTGCCTGAGATCAACGTCGCACCGAATCAGGGCAAGTTACTCGAACTTCTCGCCAAAGGTCACGGGTCCCAGCGAATTCTCGAGATCGGGACGCTCGGTGGCTACAGCACGATCTGGCTCGCCCGGTCGCTACCCGCCAACGGCGAACTGATCTCATTGGAACTCGAAGAACAGCACGCGGCAGTGGCCCGCGAGAACATCGAACGAGCGGGGCACTCAGCGCACGTGACGGTCCGTGTCGGCCCTGCCGCCGCCTCACTGGCCGAGTTGATCGCCGAAGGGACCAAACCGTTCGACTTCATCTTCATCGATGCCGACAAGGAGGGTTACCCCGAGTACTTCACCCTCTGTCTGCAACTCTCGAGACCGGGCACCATGATCGTCGCTGACAACGTGGTACGAGGCGGCGAGGTCAGCAGTGCCGAGTCGTCGGACCCGCGGGTGAAGGGCGTGCGAACGTTTCTCGAACGCGTCGGCGCCGAGGAGCGCGTCGACGCGACCGCGGTACAGACGGTCGGCAGCAAGGGTTACGACGGATTCGCCTTGATCCTGGTCACCAGCTAGAGCCGACACGACTTGGCCGGTGCGAATCGGGTCGACGCGAGTCAACAGCGTCGGTTTCGGCTCTTCTTCGAGATCAGCTCGAAGCGACGGCGCGTGGACTGTGACCCGCCGTGCCGTTCAGTAACCGCTCGACGTCGTGGGCCTCCATTGGTCGAGCGAACAGGAATCCCTGCACGGAACTCACCTTCTCGGACACGAGAAAGCGACGTTGCTCGTCGTTCTCGACGCCCTCGGCCACGATCTCCAGTTCCAGCATCTTGCCCAACTGAATGAGCGTATGGACTATGGCGGCGGTGCTCGATGAATCGAATATGGCCGAGATGAACGACTTGTCGATCTTCAACACGTCAATAGGGAACTGTGCCAGGTACGCGAACGATGAGTAGCCGGTGCCGAAGTCGTCAATGGCGATGCGCACGCCAATCGCCTTGAGCTGGCGGAGTC
>JADGOK010000114.1 GCA_017882985.1 Acidimicrobiales bacterium | reverse complement strand
GAGCGGTGTGTCGATGAGACCGACCGCCGCGAGCAAGGAGACGAATTCATCAGTGCCGGGCGCGTAGTCGTAAGTGAACGCCGACGCCACCCACGGAGCGCCCGAGACGACGTTGTCGACCATGATCAGGGAGAGCGATCGCTCGCTGCACACGAGTCGCAGTGCGGCTCCCCCAGCGATCTGGGACGTCGCGGCACGAATCTTGTTGAGCGTCGTGATGTCGACACCTGACGTCAACGCGGCGTCCCAGAGGGCTCGCAAGTCGCGCAACGTGAGTGGATCGCCGGGCAGCGCGCAGAGGCTCGACGCACCGCCCGAGATCAGGAACAGCGTGCACGGCGCCGCGCTCGACGACGCGAGAAATTCAACGAGCGCCCGGCCCGCGCGCAAGCTCGCGACGCCCGGTACCGGATGGACGCCGACGACGACGTTCTGATCAATCGGGTCTCGTCGAGCACTCTCTTCATCACAGACGATCAGTTGGCGTCGTACTCTCGCGCCCAGCACGTCCTTCGCGGCCGCCGCCATCTCACGCGACGCCTTACCCAGGGCCACGACGTCGATCTCGAGGTTCTCAACCTCGCTCTCTCGCAGTGACGCTTCGATGAGCGTGACGAGGTCGAGCTGCTCGAACCACGAGCCACTGATCGCGAGCGCGTCGCGCAGGAGTCTTGACGTCACGACGCGTACCCCACTCTCGGTGCGTAGACCAACGCAACGTCCAGCCTACGAAACGTGGCGACTCAGCTCGCGAAGACCTCTTGGACGATGATCCGGCGGCGCGTCTGGCGGTGGCGATAACTCGCCATCACCGCGATCGCCAGGTTGGCGAGACCGGCGAAGGCGGTCGCCGTCAGGGCGGCCCAGAGGTGCGCGCCGACGTAGTAGATGACCCAGAGCGCGCAACACGCGACGCCGAGCGCCCAGGATCCGACCGACACGCCGGTCGCGTCTTCGTGGCGGATCAGTTCGATCAGTTGCGGTGCCCGGTTGATCGTCATGGCGACGCCGGTTCCGTAGAGGGCACCGGCCCAACCCCAGATGGCACCGGGTAGGAGACAGCAGAGAGCGAAGAAGACCATGGCCCGTCCAGCGACGCGAGGGTGCTCCCAGGGCTTCAGGCGAAAGAGAATCGCCACCTGCAGTGGCAAAACGACGATGCTGCCCGTGTAGACCTCGGGCGAATGGGCAAAGAGTCCGTACGTGATCCAGAAGAATCCCATGTAGACGAAGAGCACCCACGTCGCGAGCGAAACGCCCTCGACGCCGAGCGTACCGACCCGATAGAACTGGGCGTAGACACCGAAGAAGCCCACCAGTACTGCGGCCCACCCCAGGAGAACAGTCGCGGAGTGGAAAGACACTCCTTCAAGTTTAGTTGTGAAGAATTTTTACCTGCGTCTATTAGCGGCAGAAATCACGGCCTCGAGTGACGCGTCGAGAATCGACGAACTCATCCCGACACCCCACCACGTCGTGCCGTCGGCGCCTTCGGCTTCGACGTAGGCAACGGCCGACGCTTCCGAGCCGGCGGTCAACGCGTGCTCGTGGTAGTCGCGAACCTTGAAGTTCACGTCCATCTCGTTGCGCAGTCCCGACATCATCGCGTCGATGGGTCCGTTGCCCTCGCCCTTGACCGTGACGTGCTGGCCGTTGACGACGAGTTGGGCGAAGATGCGCGTGTTGTGCTGGTCCGCCGAGACCTCGCTCGAGAGCAGCTGGATCTTCGGACTCTCGGGCAGGTACGTCGTCGTAAAGACGTCCCAGATCTCGGCCGGTGAGATCTCGGTGCCCGAGGCCTCGGTCAGTTCCTGGACGCGCTTGGAGAACTCCACCTGCATCGCGCGCGGCAGTTCGAGACCGTGCTCGGCACTCAGCAGGTACGCCACGCCACCCTTGCCCGACTGGGAGTTGACCCGGATGATCGCTTCGTACGTGCGCCCGGTGTGCTTGGGGTCGATCGGCAAGTACGGCACCGCCCACTGGTCGTAGGCGTCGCCGACGGCGGTCATGCCCTTCTTGATGGCGTCCTGATGGGAGCCGGAAAAGGCGGTGTACACGAGCTCGCCCACGTAGGGGTGTCGCGGGTGGATGGGCAGGCGGTTCGCGTACTCGGCGACGTGACGGACCTTGTCGATGTCGCGGATGTCGAGTTCGGGGTCGACGCCCTGACTGAAGAGGTTGAGCGCCAGGTTCACGACGTCGACGTTGCCGGTGCGTTCGCCGTTACCGAACAGCGTCCCCTCGACGCGGTCCGCGCCGGCCAACACGCCGAGTTCGGCGGCGGCGACCGCGGTGCCACGGTCGTTGTGGGGGTGCAACGACAGAACGATCGATTCACGCGAATCGACATTACGAAGGAACCACTCGATTGCGTCGGCGTACAGGTTCGGCGTGTACATCTCGACCGTCGCGGGCAGGTTCAAGATCAATGGGCGCTCGGGCGTCGGCTGGATCACGGCGACGACCGCGTTGCAGATCTCGACCGCGTAGTCGAGTTCGGTGCCGGTGAAGCTCTCGGGTGAGTACTCGTAGAGGAACTCGGTTCGCGGCGACGTCGACTCGAGCGAGAGGCAGAACGCCGCGGCGTCGGTCGCGATCTTGGTGATGCCCTCGGTCTCGAGCCCGAAAACGACCCGCCGCTGCAGCGTCGAGGTCGAATTGTAGAAGTGCACGATGGCCCGGTGCACCCCGTGGAGCGACTCGTAGGTACGACGAATCAGGTCATCGCGGCACTGGGTGAGTACCTGGATAGTGACGTCGTCGGGGATGAGACCCTGTTCGATGATCTGGCGCACGAAGTCGAAGTCCGGCTGGGAGGCGGAGGGAAAGCCGACTTCGATCTCCTTAAAGCCCATCTCGACGAGTTGGGTGAACATGGCGGACTTGCGGTCGAGGTCCATCGGGTCGATCAGGGCCTGGTTGCCGTCGCGCAGGTCGACGCTGCACCAGCGCGGAGCCCTTTCCAGTCGGTGGTTGGGCCAGGTGCGATCGGTCAGGTCCACGGGCACGGTCGCTTGGTACTTGTCGAACGCCATGGGGCTCGGTTGCTGGGAACTACGCGCCATGTCCTTCCTTTCGATCAGGGTCCAACGCCGGGAAACAAAAACCCCCCGCACCGGCGGGGGGTATCGGGCGAGCTCGAGCTCGCCCTCTTACAGCAGTAGCTCGGCCGTCGGACTGGTGGTCATCGCTCCATTGTACCGCCGCGGGGTGAATTGTCCAGTGCGAGTGGCAACTAACCTCAGCTCTAGTGGGCGTACTCAAGACACTGTTCAAGATCACGCTGCTCATCGTGCTCGCTGGCGCGCTCGCCGGCGTCGTGACGTTGATCAGGCGGCCCAAGGGCGAGCCGACGCCGGTCTCGTACGACCAGTGGCCTGACGTTGCGCAAAATCCCGCTGCGTAGCGCTTCGGTCGCTGAGTCGCAGTTCTAGGTAAGGAGAGCAACATGGCAGAGATGGAATATCGACGACTCGGCAGGTCGGGTCTACGCGTCAGTGTCTTCTCGTTCGGCAGTTGGGTGACCTTCGCGAACAAGAACCAGATCGAGACCGCGAAGCAGGCCGCCGAATGTCTCTCGGCGGCGAAGGACGCCGGCGTCAACTTCTTCGACAACGCCGAGGCCTACGGTGCCGGCGAGTCCGAGCGCGTCATGGGCGCGGCCTTTCGCGAACTCGGCTGGCAGCGCCACGAGTACGTTGTCTCCACCAAACTCTTCTGGGGACTGCACGAGGACGTCAACATGAAGAACACGCTCAATCGCAAGTACCTCTCCCAGGCGATCGACGCCTCGCTCGAGCGCTTCGGACTGGACTTCGTGGACCTCGTCTTCTGTCACCGCGCCGACCCCCAGACCCCGATCGAGGAGACCGTCTGGGCCATGAGCGACATGATCAGTCAGGGCAAGGCCCTCTACTGGGGAACGTCGGAGTGGACGGCCGACGAGATTCGCGCCGCCTACGACATCGCCGACCGCCACCACCTGCACAAGCCCTTGATGGAGCAGCCCCAGTACAACATCCTGTGGCGCGACAAGGTCGACAAGGAGTACAAGCGCCTCTACGAGGACATCGGTCTGGGGACCACGATCTGGTCCCCTCTCTCGTCGGGACTGCTCACGGGCAAGTACCTGAACGGCGTGCCCGAGGGCTCGCGCGCAACGCTGCCGGGCTACGAGTGGCTGAAGGGTATGCTCACCGACGAAGGTCGCAACAAGAAGGTCGCCGAGTTGAAGGTCATCGCCGACGAACTCGACGTCAGCCTCACTCAGCTGTCGCTCGCCTGGTGCGCGAAGAATCCCAACGTCTCCACGGTCATCACCGGCGCGTCAACGGCGGCCCAGGTTCGAGAGAACATGACCGCCCTCGACGCGATGCCACTCTTGACCAAAGAAATCATGGACCGAATCGACGTCATCAGCCACTTCTAGGTCAGCAAACCAGAGGTCCGTCCGGACGTCACGGCGACGTCACCCGGACCAGCGGTTCCTCACGCCGTTCGCGGCGCTCGTTCGCGCCTCGTGACGCGCGGTGGCGCCAGCGCCGCAATGGCTGCGACCGCGAACGTGGCCGAACCCGAGGGCCCGCATCGGGATTTCTGTCCGCCCTTCGAGAGCGCGACCTCGCCCGCCCCCACGCGATTGGATGTGCGACGAAGCCGCGTTCTTGCACCAAAGACCGGACCTCAGGTTAACGAACGTCGATGAGCAGA
>JADGOK010000113.1 GCA_017882985.1 Acidimicrobiales bacterium | reverse complement strand
GCGAGCGCCGAGGACGGGGCGTTGTAGGTGATGGCGCCGTTGCCGTAACTGATAATGACGCCCTTGCTGTTCTTCACGACGTTGTCCGAATTCGGCGTGCCCGCGTTGCTGCGCGACGTTTGATAGGGCGTTTGCTTGCTCGCCGTACCACCCGAGGCGTTGGCACTGGCGACGAAGAGGACGACGGGACCGAGGCCGAAGATCGCGACGAACGTCAACGCTCCGAGTCGCTTGAGAAAGGTGGCGGTCATCTCGATCTACTTGAGAAGAAAGAGGGCCGAGTACAAACCAATCCAGACAACGTCGACGAAGTGCCAGTAGTAACTCACGCCCTGGAACGTGGCCAACTCACCCGGGTCACCTTGACTACCGCGCATGCGAAACAGCAAGAAGCCCATGGCGACGAGTCCGAGGAACACGTGCAGTCCGTGCAGACCGGTCGTGATGAAGAAGACCGAGCCGTACGAATTCGTGTACCACCGCGTCACGAGGTGCGTCCACTCGTAGGCCTGGTTACCGACGAACAACGTACCCATGACGATCGTGATGATCACCCATCGTCGGGCCTCGACGCGACGACGATGTTCGATCAGCCACACGGCCCACTGCATCGTGAACGACGACGCCACCAGAATGATCGTGAAGAGGCCCGATTGCAGTACGTCAAGATGCGTGCCCTTCGGTGGCCACGAGGCCAGGTGGGCACGAATGGTAAACAGGGCGGCGAAGAGTCCTGAGAAGAACATCAACTCGCTACCGAGCCAAATCATCACACCGATGGCCAGCATCGGGGGACGATCGTGAACTATCTTCTCCGGCTTCGCCAGGCTATTGAGGGGAATCGCCTGACTCACGCCTACCTTTCTAGTAGAAATGCTCACCTCGATGCTTCCAATCCTCTGAGATGGCTCACAGTAAGGTTGCCGGCAACGGCTCGCTAGCGACTATGGACAGCCGTCGCGTCGGACGGGTCATCGCCACGTAGAGCGTTCGCAGACCTCGTGGCGTCAGCACGCTCCCGGTCGCGTCGCCCCGGCGGACGATCTCGCCGGGCTCGACGACGACGACCGCGTCGAACTCAAGCCCGTTCGCGCCCTCAGCGGCCAAAACCACCAAATCCGCGCTCAGCCCACGTGATTCATGTTCTCGCGGATCGATGGCGTCGAGACCTGCGCTGCGCAGGATCGAGACCAATTCCTCGACCCGAGCGGCACTGACGATGACCGCCACGCGACCCGGCGTCACTGCGGCGCACTCGCGACGGGTCGCCGCGACGAGTGTCGAAGAAAACTCCTGTTGACTCGTCCGTTCGACGATCGGCTGCGTCCCGGCGCGCCGAACCGGTCGGGGTGGCTCGAGGTCGGGCGACGCCGCGAACAGCGTCGGGGCGGCGAAGTCGAGCACCTCCTCGGGCGTACGGTAGCTCACGGTCAGATCGACCCGCGTCGGCGCACGACGTGGCTGGAGCACTTCTAAGACGGTGTCCCACGACGCCGAGGACGACGCCGTCGTCGCCTGGCCCATGTCGCCCACGATGGTCATCGAACCGGTGAGGTCTCGACGTCGCAAGACGCGAAGCTCCATTGGCGAGAGGTCCTGCGCTTCGTCAACGACGATGTGTCCGTACGTTACGAACTCGGCCTCGTCGAGCGCCGTGCTCTGGCTCGGCGCGAAGCGCGCGGCTTCGCGCAACGCCGCCGCGCGAACGTTGCCCTGGTACGCGTCGAGGTCGACACCGTCGAGGATTGACGTGTCATTCGCCTTCACCACGGGACGGGGACGTTTGCGCGGTCCGAGCAGCACTCGAGCTTCATCGATTAGTGCAGTGTCGGCCTTGGTCCACGCCGTGTCATCGAGCGACTCGGGCCGAGCCCGATAGAGCAGTGCGCACTCTTGCTCGCTCAAGAGGTTGTGACCGGCAGCGCGGATCAGTGCCGGGGCGCCGAAGAGGTCATGCAACAGCTCCTGGCCCGACAGACGCGGCCAGATGCGTTGCAGCGTCGCCTTGAACTCGGGCGTCGCGCGAATGAGGTCGGCCAGTTCGCTCTGCGCCGTACCCTCGTCGCTCCCGTCGCGAACGAAACGTTCGTGGTATTCGCTCGCGAGTCGGTTGGCCAGCTCGCGCCCGACCGCGGAACGCCGTTGGTTGTGATTGCCCGGGCGGCGTCGGGCGCGGTCGACGATCTCCTTCGTGTAGCGCGCCTTCAACACCACGATGGCGCGCCCGACGGGGATTCGCACGTCCTCGCGCAAGGGACGCTGGCGCGTGCGTAGAGCTTGCGCGATGAACTGGACCATCCGCAGGTCGCCCTTCAGTCGGTCGACTTCGTCGACGTCGCGACCGCGCACGTCGAGGTTGGTGACGAGTCCCGAGATGGTCGACAGCGTGACGCCCGATTCGCCGAGCGACGGAAGGACGTTCTCGATGTAGTTCAAGAACAGTGGATTGGGACCAACGACCAGCACACCCTGGCGTTCGAGGGTCGCACGGTGCGTAAAGAGGAGGTACGCCGCTCGATGCAACGCGACGGCGGTCTTGCCGGTGCCCGGTCCCCCTTGAACGAGCAACACGCCCGGCAACGGCGTGCGGATGATCTGATCCTGCTCGCCCTGGATCGTCGCGATGATGTCGCCCATCCGACCCGTGCGAGCCCTTCCCAGCGCCGCCAACAACGCGCCGGGCCCGCCGAGGGCGAGACCGCCTTCGATCAATCCCTCCTCGGTTGCCGAACGCACTTCGTCGTCGGGCAACAGCAAGTCCCCATTGGCGTCAGCGAAGTACTCGTCCTCGACGCCCGATACCGCGTGGCCGCGGATCGCCACGTGCCGTCGTCGAGAGAGTCCGAGCGACTCGACGCCCGTGGCGCGATAAAAGGCTTCAGCGACCGGCGCGCGCCAGTCCACGACGAGAGGGTTCAACTCATCGTCCGAGACCGCGAGACGCCCGACGTGGTACGTGTCGACGTGGCGCAGTTCGTTCTCGACGTAGTCGATCCGACCGAAAAAGAGAGGTTGGTCGCCGATCGCCAGTTGATCGAGGCGATGCAGGGCGGTTCCCATGACGACGTCGCGCTCGACCAGATCCCCGGCGCCGCGCATGTTCGCCACCGCCGCGCTGTCGCGCAGCGACCGCGCCTCGGAGCGCATGTGGTCCAACGCGTCCAGGGCGAGATCGAGGAACTTCTGCTCCTCGGCGATCTCCCGCTCGTGCGCCATGCCGACCTCTTTCAATGACCCCGAATTGGGGTCTGTCAATTCTAGGTGCACGCGCAAGGCGCTCGGCTCGGGTCCAAAAGGGCCGACGCCCCTAGATTGGGTGCGAACAGAGGGAGTGCAGTGGAGCCGGTATTTCTGAGGGCCTGTCGTGGCCAGAGCGTCGAACACGTTCCCGTCTGGTTCATGCGTCAGGCCGGTCGCTCCCTGCCCGAGTACCGGGCGCTTCGCGGCACCGGCTCGATTCTGGACGCCATCGCCGATCCGGCGCTGGCGTGTGAAGTGACGATGCAGCCGGTACGGCGCTACGGGGTCGACGCCGCCATCCTCTTTTCGGACATCGTCGTTCCCTATCACGCGATCGGATTCGGCGTCGACGTCGTACCGGGTCGCGGACCGGTCATCGCCCAGCCCTTCGCCAACCGAAGTGATCTCGAACGACTGCGCGACCTCACAGGCGTCGATATCGCCCACGTGACGAGCACCGTCGACCTGGTGATCGAGCAACTCGCCCCCGCGGACACGCCGCTCATTGGATTCGCGGGCGCTCCCTTCACGGTGGCGAGCTACCTGGTCGAGGGTGCCCCGACGCGTGACTTCGCCGTCATCAAGGGCTTGATGCACGCCGATCCCCAACTGTTCGATCAGTTGCTCGAGCGGCTCGTCTCGATCACCGTGACGTTCCTGCGGGCCCAGATCGCCCATGGCGCTCGCGCGGTCCAGTTGTTCGACTCGTGGGCCGGGTCGCTCACGCGCGACGAGTACCGACGTTTCGCGTTACCCGCGACCCAGCGCGTGCTCGAGGGCATCAGTGACCTCGACGTACCCACCCTCCTCTTCGGCGTCGGCACGGGAGAGCTCTTGGAGCTCATGAGCAGCGCGGGCAGCACCGTGATGGGAATTGACTGGCACGTCGACCTCGACGAGGGGCGCCGACGCGTCGGCGCCAAGCCCGTCCAGGGCAACCTCGATCCCGCACGTTGCTTAAGCGGTGTCGAACTCGGTGTCGACGCGGCCCGAGAGGTCATCACGAGAGCGGGTCGCGAAGTGGGTCACGTCTTCAATCTCGGTCATGGTGTGCTGCCCGGCACCGACCCCGCAGTCCTCGAGGCGATCGTTCGTGTCGTGCACGACGAGGGAAGGGCCGGCGTGTGAGCAGCCCAATCGGCGTCTTGATCATGGCCTACGGCACGCCGTCGACGCGCGACGGCGTCGAGGCCTACTACACACGGATCCGCCACGGACGCGCGCCAACCCCTGAATTGCTCGCGGACCTCCTACGCCGCTACGACGCGATCGGGGGAACCTCTCCCCTCGCACTTCGCACCGCTGACCAGGTACGCGGCATCGCCCAGGTGCTCGCCGTCGCCGCCCCCGGCCAGTTCGACGTTCGCTTCGGTTCGAAGTACGAACCGCCCATGTTAGAAGAGACCGCCGAGTCCTTTCGCCGCGACGGCGTCACGTCGGTGATCGGTGTGGCGCTCGCGCCGCACTCGTCGTC
>JADGOK010000112.1 GCA_017882985.1 Acidimicrobiales bacterium | reverse complement strand
GTCTGGAAGCGCAGCCCATCCTCGACGCCTTCGGCGAGTGTCGCGATAGCGCGCGGCTGATCACCCGACGGCTGAAAAGGCGACTCGACGAGGAACTTATCCACGGCTAAGTCCATTGGCCAGTAGCGCCGCGTCAATCTGTCCGCGCAACTCTTCAATCGTCCCTTCGTTCCACATGACGCGCTCGACGATGGCGGCGCGCTCGTCATTGGTCATCTGATTGACGAGACGAGCCCGCGCGTCATATTCACTGAAACCGCGAAACGCGCAGAGTCGATGAATCGCGGTCTCGGGCGCTACCTGAATCGACCAAGCCTCGTCGACTCTGAAGATCGAACGATGCTCACCTCGGTAGAGCGGCACCGCGATGAAGACGGCCTGGTCGTCCACGGCGTCAATCTGACGAGCGATCTCGGCACCGATGTGACCGTGGGTGATGTGATTGAGTCGTCGCAGTGCCGAATGGTCATGAAAGACGATGTCCGCAACGAAGGCGCGGTCGAGCGTCGCGTCCTCGTTCAGCACCGCGTCGCCGAAGGCATCGCGCAGTGCCAGCCACGCCGGACGGCCCGGTTCGGTGATCTCGTGGGCGATCTGGTCCGCGTCGACCACGGTCCAGCCGAGACCCGACAGGTAGTTCGTCGCCGCCGTCTTTCCAGCGCCGATGCCGCCCGCGATGACAATTCTCTGCACCCGTCCACGGTAGTCACCACCTGTGACAGCGGGTAGCGCCGACGGGGGGTAACACGGGTCACGCCCGTTGGTTGGCTATTGTCCTAACAGGTCGCGGAGGGGAACGAGTGCTGAAATACGTCATACGACGTCTGGTGATGTTGATCGGCATAATCTTCGTCATCTCGGTCGGCAGCTTCTACCTCATCCACCTCTTGCCGGGTGACCCGGCCGCCGTAATCCTCGGCACTGGCGACAGCCCCAGCAACCGCCTCAAGCTCTACAAGTTGCTCGGACTCAACAAGTCGATCTTCGACCAGTACTTCATCTGGATCAGCAATATCGTGCGGGGCAACCTGGGCATCTCGTTCATCTCCCAGACCTCGGTCGCGTCGACCATCCGCGCCGCGCTGCCGATCGACCTTGAGATCATGGGGCTCAGTCAGATTCTGGCCTTCGCGTTGGCGATCCCACTCGCCATGCGTTCGGCGCGAAAGCCCGACGGACTGATCGACCGACTGCTCGGCGCGACCAGTTTCACCCTGTTGTCGATCCCGCCGTTCATCATCATCGTGCTGCTCGTGCTCTTCGTTTCGATCAAGCTGGGGGTCCCCAACATCGGGGTCGCGTCCTACGTCTCGTTCGGCACCAACTGGATTGTCAACCTCGAGAGTCTCGCGTTGCCCGCCTTCACACTCGCGATTGGTAGTTTCGTCGTCTATTACCGTGTGCTGCGCAGTGACATGATCGCCACCTTGCAGGAAGAGTTCATCACCATGGCCCGCTCCAAGGGCATCAGTCAGCGTCGGATCATGTGGCGCCACGCCTTTCGACCTTCGTCGGTGGCGCTGCTCGGCGCGGCGGGCGTCAACATCGGCGGACTCTTGGCCGGTGGCTTCGTGGTCCAGTACCTACTCGCCATCCCGGGTCTCGGTTACACCCTTATCGCCGCAATCAACGACAGCGACTATCTGCTGGTCCAGGGCATCGTGCTGGTGGTGTCGGTGGGCGTCGTGCTGATCAACTTCTTCTTTGACTTCACCATCAATATCGTCGATCCGAGGATCAGCCGTGAGTGAATTTATTCGCGAAACCGAGCTCAGCCAGGAGGCGCTACTCGAGGCGTCGATGGTCGAGCGACCCGAGAAGAACGAGCCACTCGGTCCGCTGTTTTGGATTTGCGTGGGCTGGCTGGCGCTCAACATTATCGGGGCGATCTTCGCCAACGTCCTGCCGGTGCAGAGTCCGCTCAACCAGGACTACAACTTCGTCAACTCGGCACCGTCGCTGCACCACATATTCGGCACCGACGATCTCGGGCGCGACATCTTCGCCCGCGTCGTCTACGGCTCGAGGGTCTCGATCGCCGTCGGAGTTGGCGCGATGGTGATCGGTTTTGGCATCGGCGCGCCGTTGGGAATGCTCGCCGCCTACCGACGAGGGCGCTTTGACACCTTCGTGACGACCGTTATGTACGTCTTGCTCGCCTTTCCCGCCATCATCGCAGTGATCGCGGTGCTCTCGTTCTGGACGCCGCGTTCGATGTTCAAGATCATCCTCGTGATCGGCTTCGCTTCAGTGCCGCTCGTCTATCGCGTCATTCGAACGGCCACGCTCGCCATCGCGACCAAGGACTACGTCATCGCCGCCAAGGTTCAGGGCGCCACCGACCGGCGGATCTTGATGAAGGAGTTGTTGCCCAATATCGCCCCGATCGGCATCTCTTTTCTCCTGATCGGCATCGCCACTGTCGTGACCCTCGAGGGGGCGCTGGCCTTTCTCGGCCTCTCGGTCAATCCCCCGACGCCATCGTGGGGCAACATGATCAACGAGAGCCGCACGGTACTCGCGGAGAATCCGTGGTTGGTGCTGTTCCCCTCGCTCGCCTTGTGCCTCTTTCTTCTCTGCCTCAATTTCATCGGTGACCGGATGCGAAGCCACTACGACGTCACCGAGGTGAAGCTGTGAGCACGAACCCCGACAAGTTGCTGGTCGTCAACAACCTCGCGACGACGTTCAACACCTCGGCCGGACCGCTGCCGGCCGTGGGCGGCGTCTCATTTGACCTCAACAAGAACGAGACGCTCGGCATCGTCGGTGAGTCGGGTTCGGGCAAGACGGTGCTCGCCCGAACCGTCATGGGCCTGCAACCAAGAACCAACGTCACGGTGACGGGTTCGGTCCTCTTGAACGGACACGAGATGGTCGGCGTGAGTGAGGACGAAAAGCGCAAGTACTGGGGCACCGAGGTCGCCATGGTCTTCCAGGACCCCATGACCTCGCTCAACCCGGTCATGCGCATTGGCAAGCAGATCGACGAGACGCTACGTGTTCGACTCGGCATGAGTAAGAACGACGCCAAGGCCAAGGCCATCGAGCTGCTCGAACTGGTCGGCATCCCCTCTCCGTCGCAGCGTTACAGCGCTTTCCCGGGACAGCTCTCGGGCGGCATGCGCCAGCGTGTCGTCATCGCGACGGCGCTCGCCTGCTCACCCAAGCTCCTGATGGCCGACGAACCAACGACCGGTCTCGACGTCACGATCCAGGCCCAGATCCTCAACCTGCTCGAGGACCTCAAGGAACAGTTCCAGATGTCGGTGGTGCTGATCACCCACGACCTGGGCGTCGTCGCGACCCGCACGTCGCGCATTATCGTGATGTACGCGGGGCGCATCGTCGAGATGGGCACGACCCGCGAGGTCTTCACGAACCACCGCATGCCCTACACCCGCGCGCTACTCGAGAGTTCGCCCAAGGTGTCAAACCCGTCGCACACGCGCCTCATCACCATCCCGGGCCGCCCGCCGAACCTCTTGAAGCTCAATCAGGGCTGCAGTTTCGCGCCACGCTGCGCGTACGCAACCGATCGATGCCACCAGCAGCGCCCCGAACTTCAGATCGCCGAAGAGCCCGGACACTCCTTCGCCTGCTGGAATCCCCTCCCCTCCAAACGAGAAGCGGCGACACGATGACTGACGACACCCAGCCGCTCTTAAAGGTCCGCGATCTAACCGTCACGTTCGGCAGGGGTCATCACGCCGTCAGCGCCGTGGCGGGCATCAGCTTTGACGTCTTCGAGGGCGAGACCCTGGGCCTCGTCGGCGAGTCGGGCTGCGGCAAGTCAACGACCGGTAAGGCGCTCATGAAGATCGTTGAACCCACGAGTGGCACGATCGAACTCGAAGGCGTCGATATCACGAGCCAAAGGGGACGCTCGCTGCGTAACATCCGCACCCGGATGCAGATGATCTTTCAGGACCCGATCAGCTCGCTCAATCCGCGTCGGCGCGTGAAGGACATCGTTGCTGAACCACTGGACTGTTGGAAGACGGTCCAGGGCACCGAGCGCGACATCCTGATCAGTGACCTTCTCAACAAGGTCGGTATCGACCCCGCCGTCTACGGCAATCGTTACGCCCGCCAGTTCTCGGGTGGGCAATGCCAGCGGATATCGATCGCCCGATCCCTCGCGATGCGGCCCAAGATGCTCATCTGTGACGAGATGGTCTCGGCCCTGGACGTCTCGGTCCAAGCCCAGATTCTCAATCTCTTAGAGGACCTGAAGAACGAGTACGGACTCACGTTGTTGTTCATCGCCCACGACCTGGCGGTCGTGAAGAACGTGAGCGACCGGGTGGCGGTGATGTATCTGGGCAAGATCTGTGAGATCGGCCCCTCCGACGTGCTCTACGAGGCCCCGGCCCATCCGTACACGAAGTTCCTCCTCGGCGCGGCCCTCGAAGCTGATCCCGACTCGCCGGTGCACGGTGACGTACTCGAGGGCGAGCCGCCGAGCCCGATGAATCCGCCGAGCGGTTGTCGGTTCCGCACGCGCTGTCCCTTCGCCCAGGAACGGTGTGCGAGCGAAGAGCCCGTGTTGCGCAACGTTGCGCCAGGACACCGGGTCGCTTGTCACTTCCCTCTCACCATCAAGAGCAACGCCCCCGCCCCCGCGGCCTGAGCCGCAAGAACGGGGGCGAGTCCTTACGCGTTATTTGGCCGCGTCGACCTCGCTCGTCGTTGCGTCGGAAACTTCAACGGCCGCTTC
>JADGOK010000111.1 GCA_017882985.1 Acidimicrobiales bacterium | reverse complement strand
CTGGCACTCGCGTTGCCCGCCTACCTCGCGGTGATCTCGCTGTGCATGGCGATGGTCGTCTTTGCGATCGGAGAGACGATGCTGCAGCCCGTCGGTCAGGCGCTCGTCAACGAGATCGCGCCCGAGCACTTGCGCGGACGCTACACCGCGGCCGCCGGACTCACCTGGGGCATTGCGGGCACCCTGGCGCCGGCGATCACGGCGCTCTACTTCAACAACGGGCTCGGCAACTGGTGGCCGCTCAGTACCGGTCTCACCGCGTTAGTGGGATCAGCCCTGATGCTGAATCTCCGCCGTCAAATCAGCACGAGTGAAGACGGACGCGTCGTCGACAACGTGAGCTGATTCGCCCAACAACTCATGCACGCGGTCCATCCAGGGTCGTCCTTCGGTGCTCTCTCCCCGATCGTGCAGCGCGCGTCGCTCGTCGCGAAGTTGTCGCGCGACGCGGGCCAGATTTGTGGGCAAGGCCCTGGCTGCGGTTGCGCGCACCCACTGGGCGAGCGCGGGCGACGCGCCACCGGTTGACACCGACACCACGACGTCCCCGTCGCGGTGCACGGCCGTGAAGAAGAAGTTCGATCGTGCGAGGTCGTCGACGACGTTGAGCAGGAGATTCCGTTCGGTGGTTTCGCGCACGATCTCGTCGTTCACGCTGTTGCTGCCGGTTGCCGCCACGACGAGGACGGCACCAGACAGGTCACCGTATTCGTAAGGACGAAGCAACAACTCTTCAACCCCGTCGGGGACGCGCGCGAGTAACTCCTCGCTGATCATCGTGACCCGCGCGCCACACTCGAGCAGTTGGGTTGCCTTGTGCACGCCCACCTTGCCGGCGCCGATGACGACGACTCGACGGCCCGTCAGATCGACGACGAGTGGGAACATCACGAACTCATCGCGTACGACGCCGCGAGGGCGCCGACGCGCCCGAGGTCCAATGCCGCGACGACGCCGATGACGAGTACCGCCGGCGAACTCACGTTCATTTCGCCCAGTTGGGCGAGGTCGCAACGCAGCACACGCTGTTGATCAGTGGAGGCTCGTTCCACGACCGCGACCGGCGTCGTGGGATCGAGCCCGCCTTCGATCAGTTCGCGCGCGATAGTGCGGCGTCGGCGAATCCCCATCAGCACCACGAGCGTGAGGTCGGCGTTCGCCAATCGGCGAAAGTCGACCGTGGCCCCGGGAACCGCACTGCCGGTCACGACCGTGACACCGTGGGAGAGTCCGCGGTGGGTGACGGGAATGCCCGCGAGCAGTGGGCCGGCGAACGCCGACGTGATGCCCGCGACGACTTGAACGTCGATGCCGTAGTGCGCGAGGACCTGTGCTTCCTCACCACCTCGACCGAACACGAAGGGGTCTCCCCCCTTCAAGCGCACGACACGGCCGTAACGACGCCCCAACGTGATCAGCAGATCGTTGATCCGTTCTTGGGTGTCAGAGAAACCGGGACGCTTGCCCACGTCGAACAGTTCGGCGTGGGGCGCCACGAGATCGAGGATCTCCTTGGTGATCAAGCGATCGTGCACGACAACGTGGGCCTGACGAAGGAGTCGCGCGGCGCGCACCGTCAACAGATCAGCGTCGCCGGGACCCGCGCCGACGAGATACACCGTCACTGGTCGACCGCGCGCACGAAGAAATCGCCGAAGGACTCGTCGGCGAGTCCTTCGTTCTTCCAACGCTCGAGAAGCGGGCGCAACACGCCGGGGATGTCGTCCAGCTTCACCTTCTCCTGGTAGAGCGACGCGAGGCGGTCGCCGCGTGGACCGCCGCCGAGGTACAGGTCGTAGGAGTTCTTGGTCCGGCCAACGACGCCCACCTCGGCAACGGCGGGTCGGGCACAACCATTGGGGCACCCGGTCATGCGCAGTTGGAGACGTCGCTTGGTGAGTCCATTGCTGTCGAGCTCGGTCTGGACGAGCGACACCAGGTCGGGCAGCTTGCGCTCCGCTTCACCGAGGGCCTGGCTGCAAGTCGGCAGCGCCGGGCACGCGAGAGCCGAACGCTCGACACTGCCCAGTTCGTCGAGCGCGCGAACACCGTGCGCGCCGAGCAGCGCGTCGATGGTGACGCGGTCGCCCTCGGCGATTTGGGTGATCACCAGGTCCTGCTGCGCGGTGATGAGAAACACGACGTCAAATCGCTGGGCGATCTCGCGCAGTGCGCATCGCAGTCCGTGCCCGTCCGTCACGTCGCTCACGCGTCCCGCACCCACACGGATCCCGAGCTGCCAGGAACCGTCGTTCGCCTGACTCCAACCCAGGTGGTCGTCGGCGTCGTCGAACGTCACCGGCAGTGCCTCGCGCAGTGGCCGACCGTAGCGCTCCTCAATCGCCTCGCGAAACGCGGAAAATCCCATGTCGGCCGCCACGTACTTCATGCGGGCCCGTCGTCGGTTCGTCCGGTCGCCGAGGTCGCGGTAGGTCGCCAGCACCGCACGGATCACGTCGTTCAACTCGTCGTAGGTGACGAACGTCAGCGGATCGGCGAGGCGCGCGAACGTGTCGGGCTGAGCGTACGAACGACCGAGTCCTCCGGCGACCACGACGTTGAATCCCTCGCCGAGTGTTTCGTGGACCGCGGGGATCAACCCCAGGTCCTGGGCGAGGACGTCGACGCAGTTCTCGTGCGGATGGGCGATGGCGATCTTGAACTTTCGGGGCAGGTAGGTCGAGCCGTAGAACTCGTGCTCCTCGGCGAACTCCCGCGACGCGCTCTTGTCACCATTGACGAATATCTCCCAGTGCGCGTTGGTCGTCGGCTTGAAGGTCTTGGCGATCTGGTCGGCCATGTCCAGCATCCGGTGATCGGAAGCGTTGGCGATAAGCGAAGGGCACATCACGGTGTTGCGCACGACGTCCCCACAGGCGCCAAACGAAGTCATGAGATGGGCGTCGAGCTCGAAGGCCATCGGTCGCAGACCCTGCTTCAAGACGCCGTGAAACTGGACGGCCTGGCGCGTGGTCAAGCGAATCGTGCCGTCGGCGACGTCGCCAGCGATCTGATCGAGCGCCAACCACTGGTCGGTCGAGAGCTTGCCCCCGGGAATCGCGACGCGCACCATGAAGATGTACTCGAGTGACTCCCCGGCGAGGGACCGCTCTCGTCGCACGTCGCGGTTGTCCTGGGAGTAGACCCCGTGAAACTTGAGCAGATGCTCCGACGACCCGGAGACCGATGCTTCATCGTTCGCCAGCTCGGTCGAGAGGTCGCCGCGCAGGAAGTCGCTCGTGCGCTTGATGTCCTCTTCGGCGGTGTGCGATCCGTCAGTCAAAGTCATTGAATTTTCCCGTTTCGTGACGACAATTCCTAATTGCCTTAAACCCTATCGGGATAGTCATAATTAAAACAAGTCTTTCCTGAAATTCTCCTTGGGCGGAGCCGGACGTGGCGACGTCGCGTAAAAAGTGACAAACGCCCCAAACTTCGAAGAAGGTGCACGTAAGTTCTCTCGTCGGGCGGACACAATCTCTACAAGGGCGTGGAAGGAAGGGAAACATGAACTCAATGAAGCGAGTACTCGTCGCGGCGGGACTGAGCGTGAGTGGCCTCGTGGCCGGCGGATCGTTGCCAGCCATTGGATTGATGGCCGCGTCGGCGGCAACGGTGAAGAACTGCGTGCCCGCACAGATCGCCGTGACCCACGGCGCGTCCCAAGGCACGGCCGGCACGATCTACTACCCCCTCGTTTTCACCAACAAGGCCGCGACGTGCGCGATCTTCGGCGTGCCGGCCATTCAGCCCGTCGCCGGTAACGCGCACCGCGCGGTGGGGCCGATGGCGAGCAGTCTTTCGATGGGTCAGATGCCCGCGCGACACGTGATCGCCAAGGGCCAGTCCGTCAGCGTCGCCTTCGGTGTCGTCGAGACGGGCAACTACACGCCGTCAACCTGCGTGGCGCGTTCCGCCTCTGGCGTCATGGTTTCAATGGGAAGTTTTGTCCACTCCACGTACGTGCACCTGGCGATCATCGTGTGCACCAAGCGGATCAGCATCACCACGAGGTTGATCACCGCCGGCCGGACCGGCAACTAGGGCAACGGTAACGTCGGTCCGCATTGACCAGTCGTCATCGACCTCGAGCTGAAGGTCGAACTATTCGCCTGACGCCGCGACGATTGAGGGCCCGAACCGCTCGTGGCGATCTCGACAGTACATTTTGGAAGTGACCCAGGCAAGCAACCGCAACGTCCGCGACAACCTCCTTCGCCGGGGCCGCGCACTGGAACTGACGACGCTCGGCTGGAACGTCGTGGGTGTCCTCGTGCTCGCGATCGCGGCCCTGAGCGCGCGATCAGTCGCGCTCGCCGGCTTCGGCCTCGACAGCGTGATCGAGATCGGCGCGTCCGCGGTGGTGCTGTGGGAACTCGCCGACGTGAGCGAACGTCGACGTGAGCGGGCCATTCGACTGATTGGCACGGCCTTCATTGGACTGTCGGTCTACCTCGCGGTCCAGAGCACGGTCGTCCTCGTCGCCCAGTTTCACCCGCGCCACAGCGCACTGGGCATGGTGTGGACTGCCCTCACCGTCGTCGTCATGAGTCTTCTCGCGAGGGGCAAGGCGCTGACCGGAGCGACGTTGGCCAACCCGGTCTTAGTGGCAGAGGGCCGGGTCACGCTGCTCGACGCGATACTCGCCGCGACGGTTCTTCTTGGTCTCGCACTGAACTCATTCGTGGGCTGGTGGTGGGCCGACCCGGCAGCGGGCTACGTGCTCGTC
>JADGOK010000110.1 GCA_017882985.1 Acidimicrobiales bacterium | reverse complement strand
AAAGTGGTCCGTAGAGGGTGTAGAACGTGACGCCCGCCACGACCGTCGGCAGCGCAAAGGGAAGGTCGATGATGGCGTTCAAGATCCCCTGTCCCCAGAACCGGTCGCGCACTAAGACCCACGCCGTCGCCGTGCCGGCCACGGCGTTGAGTAACGCCGCACCGAGCGAGCACAGCAAGGTGAGTCGGATTGCGTCGAGAGCTTCGATCTGGGTTACGGCGCGCCAGAACGAACCGAGTCCACTGTTAAAGGCGTTGGTCAACAGCGCGGCGAGTGGGATCAGCACGATCAAACTGAGATAGACCATCGCGACGCCGCGACCGAGCAGCCCAGTGGCGCGGTGTTCAGCGAGCGCATGGCGAACCGGCCGCCGCGCGAGCGACGGCCGGTTCGCCTCTTCAACGAGCGGGGACTTAAGTGTTCTTACCGGCAAATTGCTCCAAGTAGGTCACGATGCCCGAGGACGGATGCGTGGCGTCGTTGCTCGGAAAGACAATGGACGTGCCGAAGAACGTCGGGTCGACACTCGTCCATCCGCCCTTGGCGATCTTGGCGATCGTCCACAGGTAGCTTGCCTTCTTGAACGAGGGAAACGCGTTCTGGTTGTGCGTCCACACGCTCTTTAACACCGACCGGTAACCGAAACTCGAGTAGATCGACTGGCCCCGTGTGGAGAAGAGGTACTGGTAGAACGCCGTCGCGGCGGGGTTGGCCACACCGGTTTGGGTGAGGGCGACCGGGTTCTCGATCAGCAACGTCTGCGGCGGTGTCACGATCTCGATCGCGTCGCCGGCGGCGTTGGCGGCGAGGGCGTCGTCCTCGTAGGCCAAGAGGACGTTGCCGGTGCCCGCGAGGAACGTCGACAGCGCGGCCGACCCGCTGGTGGGCTGGGCAACCGTGTTCGCGAGCAGGGATTTGAGGTAGTTCTGCGCCTGCGTGGGCGTGCGCTTCAGCGAGAGCTGGGACGTGTAGCCCGCGAGCAGATTCCACTTCGCGCTACCCGAGGTGAGCGGGTTGGGCGTGACGAGTTGCACGCCGGACTTGATCAGGTCTCCCCAGGTGGCGATGTGCAGCGGATTGTTGGGGCGAACGACAAAGACCACCACCGAGTCGGTGACAATGCCCGGCGTCGGGTAGACCGTCTGTTGACGCTTGCCCTGGAGCGCCGGATTCACGCGTCCGTACGTCAGTTCCTGGCGTGCCCAGTTCACGGGAACCTTTCCGGCCGTCACCAGAGTGGCGATATTGGGCTCGTAGGAGAGGTTCACGAGGTCCGCACTCTGTCCGTTCACGACGTTGTTCGTCTCGGTGTCCGACGCGCCAAAGGAGTTGGTGAACGTCACGTTCTGTCCCGCCGGCGTCTTCTGGAACGCGGTCTCGAGCGCCTTGGTGACCGGGCCGGCCACCGAGTACCCCACGACGCTGACGTGGCTCGTCGTCGAGGCGCCCGCCGGAACCAGCGCGATCGACGTCAACGTGAGTGACACTCCCCCAGCAGCCCCCAGTAGCCCTCGAAACCTTGAAGAATGTAACCGCATGAACAACTCCTTTTCCTTATCCTACTAAATCACTAGAAAATATAGTGTAACCAGTCGGGCTCGGACGCGACGCTCATTTGGAAAGATTCTTTTCACATCGCAGAGGTAGCGCCGTCGGGCTGGATTCTTCAGGTAAGGTCAGCGTTCCCTTGGCAGTGACGCTGTCTAGAGGGGCACTCAATGGAGGTTGTCAGTGATTATCGACGTGCACGCGCACTACTACCCAAGGCCCTACATGGAGTTCATCGGCCGTGCGGACGTGCCGTCGCCAGTGGCCGCGCCGCTGGACCAACAGAGTATCCCCGAGCGACTCACGCTCATGGACTCTCGGGGCGTCGACCGCCAGGTTCTCTCGGTCTCCCAGGCCCAGCCCTATCTCAGCGTCGGTGCCGACGCCGCGACGGCGGCCCGGATGGCCAACGACCTGTACGACGAACTCTGCCAGCGCCACCCCGGCCGATTCTCGATTTTCGCTGCGTTACCGCTCCCCCACCTCGACGAGGCCCTCGACGAGATCGAGCGAGTGTCGCAACGCGCGAGCGTCGTGGGATTCACGATGGGCTGTTCGATCAACGGCCTCCAAGTCGACAGTGAGCGCCTCGACCCGATCTACGACGCCCTCAACGCGCGCTCCACGGTCCTCTTTCTTCACCCGGTTGGTCAGACCGACGTCGCGTTCTTGGAGGATCACAATCTGGCGTGGTCCGTGGGCGCGACGTTCGAGGATACGACCGCCGCGCTGCGACTGGTCTACGCCGACGTGCCGCGACGGTTTCCCAAGATGAAGGTGATAGTCCCGCACCTGGGCGGGACGTTGCCGTTCCTGATCGACCGACTCACGCGAAAGGGTGGCAGCGCCACGATCGAGGGGCTGCGCTCGTTCTACTACGACACGGTGTCGGGGTCGCTCGACGCGCTTCGGTGCACGCAACACGCCCTTGGCACGAACCGCCTTCTCTTCGGCACCGACTATCCGTTCTGTGACGCGAGTGAGTTCGAGCGCCACCTGACGTACCTGGACGACGCCGATATGTCCCAGGACGAACTCGACTTCGTGCGGGGGCGACGTGCCGGCGAACTCTTGGGTATCCAGTAGCCGGGTCGAACGCAACGCGCAGGACTCAGTGCGTTTCGCTCGCGTCGACGAGTCCGAGGGCAATTGCGGCCTCCCAGAGTGTCTCTCGGGCGCGAGGGTGCGCGACCTGTTCGATCAAGAGGCGCGCCTGGGCGTGCTGGCTTCGACCGAACATCACGGCTTCTCCCTGCTCGGTGACGACCACCGAATGCTGGAACGTGCAGATCGGCACGTGCAGTAGCGGCACGATGTTCGAGACGTCACTCTTGTCGTGCCACGACCGCAGCGCGATGATGGCCTGTCCGCCTGGCGAGTGCAAAGCACCACTGACGAAGTCGGGTTGGCCGCCAAAGCCCGAGTAGATGCGTCCGCGGACGTAGCTCGCGTTGGCCTGGGCGAACAGGTCCATCTCCAGGGCCGTGTTGATCGACAACATCCCCGGTTGCGCCGCGATGCGGGCCGGATCATTGACGATCTCGGTACGGCGCATCACGAGGCGAGGATTGTCGTTCGCCCACTCATAGAGCTGTGCACTGCCGAACATGAACGTGGCGGTCACCAGTCGGTCCGGGTCGAGTGCACCGGCGTGCTCGAGGTGCACGACGCCGTCACTGAGCATTTCGGTCCAAACGCCCAGTCTCTGTAGTGCGAGCATCGGCGTGAGCGAGGCGTCGGGCAACTGACCGATGCCCATCTGCAACGTGCAACCCTCACTGGCGCGAGCGGCGACGCGCTCACCGATCAACGACGCGGCCTCGTCGGGCACCCGAACGGCTGGCGACGTGAGGGGCTGGTCCACCTCGATCGCGAGGTCAATGTCGTCGACGTCGATTTCGGCGTCACCACGGGTGTAGGGCATGCAGGGATTCATCTGGGCAATCACGAGCCCACCCCTTCGGCGCACCTGTTCGATGGCCGCGGGAAGCAGGTTCACTTCGATGCCGAGCGAGACCTTGCCCGCTCTGGGCACCGACGTATGGATCAGCACGACGTCGGGTGGTCGGATGGAGTTGAAGAGCCGCGGCACCAGTGAGAGTCGCATCGGCAGGTAGTCCAGACGTGGATCATTTCGTGACCCGGGACCGACGAACGGTGTCTCGGTGACGAGGCCGTCGCGCCGGGGCCATCCGGGCTGCGCGTTCAAGACGAAGACGCGACACTCGGCCAGCGCCTCGTTCATCAGGCGCACGAGTTCCCACGGGGTCGCGAAATTGCCCGACACGACTACGCGCGGCACGGGTTGGCCGAGGGCTCGGAGCCTCTCGCTGACGACCGCTCCAGCGACGATCTCCATTTTGCGCTTCCCTCTCTCCGTCGACGCGCTCGACGCGTCGACGGCTACGACTGTTCCAATTGCCAATACTGCAACTACTCAGCCGATCGTGGACGGCAACGCGTGGCCCCGATGCTCCGGGTCCACCGACTCGAGCAGGAGACGCCATTCGGCGCGAGCAATCGCGTGGCGCGCCGCCTCCATCGCGTCGGGATTGACTGACACCGACGTGATGCCCTGGCGCACGAGGTGTTCAGCGAACTCCGGATGATTCGACGGTGCCTGACCACACAGCGACGAGGAGATGCCGGCCGCGTGGCACTGGCTGATGATGCGGTCGATCGTGTCGAGCACGGCGGCGTCGGACTCGTCAAAGAGGTCCGAGCAGATCTGCGAGTCGCGGTCGACGCCCAACATCAACTGGGTCAGGTCATTGCTGCCGATCGACACGCCCTTTATCCCCATGGCCGCGTACTCGGGGATCCGGTACGCGACCGAAGGAACCTCGGCCATGACCCACACGGGCAATTCGTCGCCCACGGGACTGCTCGCGACCAGATCGAGACAGGCTTCGAGCTCCCACTTCGTTCGAACAAAGGGAATCATTAGCGTGATGTTGGGTGTCTCTTCGAACACCTTGGCGAGCACCTCGAGTTCAAGACGAAAGACTTCCGGGTCACGAACGTAGCGGTAGCAGCCTCGATAGCCGATCATCGGATTCTCTTCAGCGGGCTCGAATCGGCTGCCACCCTCAAGGTTGGAGAACTCATTGCTACGAAAGTCGATACTCCGATAGACGACCGGCCTAGTACCGAACGCGTGGGTGATACGCAACAACGACGCGGCCAT
>JADGOK010000109.1 GCA_017882985.1 Acidimicrobiales bacterium | reverse complement strand
CGCATGAGATGGTCCTCGCGCTCGACGCGAAAACCGAGTGATTCGTACAAGTTCCTCGCACCGGTGTTTGATTCGTCGACGAAGAGCGCTGCGGCCGAGACGCCCTTCTTCCTCAGTGCGGCGAGACCCTGAGTCACCATCACGCGTCCGAGGTGGTGACCTTGAAAGTCGGGATGGACCGAGATGACGTAGATCTCACCGAACCGGTCGGGGTACAGTTCGTGCACCTTCGTCCAGCACGACGCCGCGATGCGCCCGTCGGTCTCGAGCAGCAAGAAGCCGGAAGGGTCGAACCACGGCTCCTGGGTGCGTTCAGCGAGATCTTCGCGACGCCACGCTCCCTGTTCGGGGTGGTTCGCGAAGGCGGCGTTGTTCTGCTCGAGCCAGGCGTCCTCATCGTGTTGCGGCTCGAAGTTTCGCAGCGTGAATCCTTCGGGCACCTCACTGACCGGTACCGGGAGTTCGACGCGCAGGAACTGTAGCGTACGGATCACCGTGCCCGAGGGCACGACGAACATGTCGCGGATCCACCAGTCGACTTCGGCGTGATCAACGAGCACGTCGTCGAGGAGCTGTTGATCGAAGCCACCGCCGCACATCTCGATCGTGGCGCGCTCGGTGCTACCGAGGAGCGCGTAGCCCTCGAGCGCACCGGCGCGGTAGGAGAGCCAGTGTTCGCCGGGCCAGCCGTGCACGACGGTTCGACGCCGACCCTCGTCGATGGCCTCGCGGCCCAACTGGGCTTCGGTTCGGTTCATGAGATTGAGAACCTCGAGGCGTTGGTTGGGTGTCAGCGTGAGTGCGCACTGCCACGAAACGTCCATGAGCGAAGGCTACCGGTCTCGTCTAGTTGATTCGGCTGGCGACGCGATTGAGTCGACGAAGAAGCGCCCCCACGGTGCGTTCGGCGGCCACCAGTTCGGTGTACACCTCGCTCGCCATGGACTTGCCTTCGGCCTCGACGAGCGCAGTGATGCGCGTGGAGAGTTCGGTCATCGTCGATGTGATCGTGTTGAGCTCGTTCTGCATCGTCATAGACAATCGGCCTTTGCCTGGGTCGGGCGTGCGGGTACACGATGGCGCATACTGTAATGGTCTGTGGCCACGCGTACAATCACTCCGAGTTCCGACGTGTTGGCGTGGGCTGCCATTACCGTCAAAGGAAACCAGAGTGAGCAGTTCCTCCAAGGTCAGTTGAGCCAGGAACTTTCGGACCTTGGCTCCTCGGGAGCCAGGTCCCTGCTACTCGCGCCCGACGGAACGGTCATCTCGTGGTGTTTCGTTGAGGGCAACCGTGATCACTTCGTGTTGACCTTCCCCCGTGGCGACGGCGAGGTCGCGCTCGCGCGACTGCGACGATTTCATCTTCGCGTCGACTGCACGTTGGAACTCGCCGACGCGTTGTCGGGACCCTTCGAGCGAGCGCAACAGATGATCGAAGCGGGCTGGCCCTCGAGCGCGGAATTTGAAGTACCGCTCACCCCCCAGACCTTCGGTGCCTCGTTCGTTGACGCGACGGTGTCGTTCACCAAGGGCTGCTTCACCGGTCAGGAGTTGGTCGGTCGCCTTGACGCACGAGGATCGAGCGTTCCCTGGCGTCTCGTTCGGTGCGTCGGTCCGAGCGTCGAACGCGTCGATGAGGTGTTGCGATCGAAGGGTCCCGAGGGTCCCCGGGGCGTGACGACGGCGGTCGCTACGCCACACGGCGTCGTGGCGTTGGGCATCGCGCACCGCACGTTGCTCGACGCCACCGTTCTGGCCGAGATCCAGGACGTCACGGTCGAGGCCGTTCGGTAGCAAGGGTCGCGACTGAATTAGCGTGACTCGGATGGAGGCTGTTCGTGCGACTGCTCGTTGAGGGACTGTTCATCAAGGTGTCCGGCATCACGAGTGAGGAGGACGCGCTCTTTTCCATCGGTCTGGGCGCGAGCGCGGTTGGATTCGAATTCGGTCCGACGCCGCGTCAAATCACCCCCAGCGTGGCCCACGACATCGTTCGTCGCCTGCCGCAGGGAGCGCTGTCGGTCGGCGTGTTTCGCAATGAGTCGCCTCAGCGCGTCGTCGAGATCACCAACAGGCTCGGACTCAGCGCGGCCCAGATCGACGGCCCGATGACCTCAGAACAGTTGCACTACGTCGCCGAGCGGATCAACACGGTGCTGCGAACCATTCCGAGCACCAGCGTGATTGACTCTCTCACGTCCAACTCGGGTGCCGACTATCTCCTCTTGCCCGAATCCGATGACCACGATTCCTTGGTTGACTGTCTCAATACGTTCCTCGACGAGACGATTCGCACGCCACTGATCGCCTCGGGCGGCCTCACGTCGTCCAACGTGATCGACGTGGTACAGAACTATCCGGTGTGGGGCGTCGACGTTCGCAGCGGTGTCGAGACGGCGCCCGGTATGAAAGACCCGGTGTTGCTCGGAGAATTCATCGCCAACGCCCACTGGGCGTTCGAGAACGCCCACGTTGACCGTCACTTCGACGACTGGTTCTGATCCCTACGTGTGGTACCGGCGGAACACGACGCTGCCGTTGTGACCGCCGAAGCCGAACGAATTGGACAGGATCAAGTCGACCTCCAAGGCGCGCGGAGCTCCGATGACGACGTCCAGACCGACCTCGGGATCCACCTCGGTCGTGCCGGCCGTGGGGGGGATGAGCTGGTGAAGCAGAGTGAGAACCGAGACGACGCCTTCGAGGGCGCCGGCCGCGGCGAGCGAATGGCCGAGGTGGCCCTTAATTGAGGTGACCGGGGGTGGGTTCTGGCCAAAGACGTGACGCACGGCGACGGACTCGGCGAGGTCGTTGAGCGGAGTCGACGTCCCGTGAGCGTTAATGTGCGAGACGTCGCTCGCGCTAATGCCGGCGTCGGCGAGGGCGAGTTCCATGCAGCGGATTGCGCCGGCGCCGGCGGGGTCCGGAGCGGTGATGTGGTAGGCGTCAGCCGTCGAGGCCGCGCCGAGGACCTCGGCGAAGATGGTGGCACCACGGGCGACGGCGTGGTCCCACTCTTCGAGGATGAGGATGCCGGCACCTTCTCCCATTACGAATCCGTTGCGGTTGACGTCAAAGGGTCGAGAGAGCCCCTCGTTACTCAGTGCGGTCATGTTACGAAAGCCGGCTTCGGCGATCTCGACGATGACGGCTTCGGCACCGCCGGCGATCGCGACACTGCAGCGACCCGACGCCACGAACCGAGCGGCGTTGCCGATGGCGTGGGTTCCCGCGGCACACGCCGTTGTCACGGTCTCGGCCGGTCCGCCCAGACCAAAACGCATCGATACCGCGGCGGTGGCGGCGTTGGGCATCATCATGGGCACCATGAAGGGTGAGACTCGGTCGGGGCCCTTGTCGTTGAGGATCCGAACCTGTTCGAGCACGGTCTGGAGGCCACCGATGCCGGTGGTGACGACACTCCCCGCGTCCACGATCGGACCGGTGAGACCACTTTGGCTCCACGCCTCGTCGGCCGCCATGAGGGCGTAGAGCGCGAAGGGGTCGAGACGGCGAAGCTCCTTCGGTCCGCCGAGGTGGGTCGCGTCGAACGGCGCTATCCGCTTACTCGCGGGTGCGGTGCTCTTGCACAGCGCGTCCCATAATGCGTCAACGCCGACGCCAGCACACGTCAGTGCCCCCAGACCCGTGACGGCGACCCGGCGACCCTCAATCGGCCCCGAGGGAGTGACGGCGACTTGCACTACAGCTTGGCGTAGATGAGCTCGAAGGCCTCGCCAACGGTGGTGATGTCCTTCAACTCGTCCTCGGCGACTTCGATGTCAAAAGTCTCTTCGAGCGCCATGACCAGTTCCACGAGGTCGAGGCTGTCGGCGCCGAGGTCGTCGCTGAAGGAAGCCTCGAGGGTTACCTTGGACGGATCGACGGCGAGTACCTCAACCGCGTTGTCAGTGAATTTCGCCATTGCTTCGTTACGGTCCATGGTTTTTGCCCCTTGTTTTGTATCGCTCCATGGTACTAAACCTCGTGCCGTCCTCGTGCCTCTACTGGCCGAGTGCGAGCCCACCGTCGACGCACAATACGGCACCAGTGATGTAGCGGGCGTGGTTACTGGCGAGAAACCCTACGACGCCAGCGATATCGGATGGTTGCCCGACGCGACCCATGGGGATCATGGCGGCCATCTGGTCCTTGGCGGCGCCCAGATCACTGGTCATGTCGGTATCGACGAGACCCGGCGCGACGACGTTGACCGTGACGCCGCGCGCGGCGACCTCTTTGGCGAGGGAACGGGCGAGTCCGACCAGTCCCGCCTTGGCGGCCGCGTAGTTGGCCTGGCCGGGAACGCCCACGAAGGGGCTGATGGAACCAATGAAGATGATGGAGCCCTGTCGAGCCCTCACCATTGAGGCCATTGCCGCGCGAACGGTGTAGAACGCGCCGTCGAGGTCGGTCGACAGCACCTCGCGCCATTGCTCGTCACTCATGCGCATCGCCAGACCGTCACGAGTCACGCCGGCGTTGAGCACCGCGACGTCAATTGGTCCGAATTCAGCGATCGCCGCCTTCACCGCTTCGGTGACCTCCTCGGAATGCGTGACGTCGACTCGGAATGATTTCGCACAACCGCTCGGCGCGTCACCCGACCTCGAAAGTCCGACCACGCGGTCGCCCAGTTCAATGAAGTGCTCGGCGATGGCGGCGCCAATGCCGCGACTCGCGCCAGTGACGATGACGTGTCGACTCATAGGACACTCTCCTGTAACTCGTCCAGTGACGCGGGGGCGTACTGGTGCT
>JADGOK010000108.1 GCA_017882985.1 Acidimicrobiales bacterium | reverse complement strand
TGCATGACGATATTGAGATCCTTGGCCGTGATGGCGACGCATCCGTGCGTCGGGCGCCCCCCGCTGACGTGGAGGAAGAACCCCGAGCCGGCGCCCTTCACTACGGGAGCGGTGTTGTAGTTGATCACGACCGCGTGCGCGTACGCACCGCCGGAATAGTACAAATTCTCCGAATTGCCCCCCGGTGAGAATCGACTCGACACGTGGCGGTTGTAAAGGGCGGAACTCGGATTCTCGTCCCACCAATCGTTGCGACCGGCCCTGAAATACGGCATCCTGGTGTTGTCATTGGCCTGGTTGCCAAAAGCCTGTGTCAGCGTGAACACTCCTGTCGGCGTGCGGCCAAGACCCTCGTGCGTCGGGCCGACTCCGTGAACGCCAACGTCCGCGAGAAAGGGGCCAGCGACCTGCCGGTAGTGCCCGTTGCTCTCGATCTGCCAGATCCTCACCACGGCCACGACCGAACGAGGCGACCGCGCCTCCACGGTGATGACCTGTCCCGACGCGACGGCGGCCGACCCACGTTGGGGGCTGAGGGCAACGATGGTCCCCATTGCCACGAGAGCGGCGAGGACAAGGACACTTTTGTACCGGATGATCTTTCTCTCCTTGGCACGACGGTGCCCACGGGCGCCCATCACCAGTTCCATCAGCCTAAGTGCGGACCGCACTTCTCGATCAAGGCGTCAACCGCGACGATTGCTTCTCTGCTCAACGCGAGAATGATTGGACTCATTGCTAATTTGTGCCGGGGGCGCTGAAGTGTCGGCGCCGGGAAGGGGTCTAACGCGGATGCAGCGAGCTCTCGTCATCGTGCCCGCGATCATCGGCAGCGCGCTGATGCTCTCGGCCTGCGGGTCAACCACTACGACGACGACCTCGACCACAACCACGCCGGCAACGACGTCGACGAGTGCGATGACCCGCAATCTCCCAGTGACGCCGTCCGTTCGTCAGAGTCTTCTTGACGCGGGTGCCAAGTACCACTCACTGCCGAGTACTGACTACGTGGGTCTCGACACGGGGACGACCTATTACGCGTTTGATCCGACGACCAACACCTACTACGCCGCCGCGGGTTTGAACCCCAGTCCGCACTCGTTGCCGGCGCAGGTGGGTACGCAGGATGACGGCGCCTACAACCTCTTCACAAGAGTCGCCGGCGCCGGCGCGTGGTCCGTCTACAGCGACGGACTCGGCGCGGCGCAAGGCACGAAGTGCCCAATCGTGATACCGCCCTCCGTGCTGACGGTCTGGAACTGGAAAGCCAATAGTTGTTACCCACCATCGTGAGCAACTAGAGCCAGCGAGACGCCGCTTGCTTTCGCCGCGCCGAGGAATCGACCTCGACGTGATCGCTGAAGAGACAGTCAGGGCGTCATCGACTGTCCCCACCACGCTCCGTTCGGTGACGCCAGGTCAAAAGGCGAGCAGCGCTCGCACGTGCGCGGCAGCCGAATCGACGAATGGCCAAGGTGCGTCTACCTCGTTGACCAGCATTCCGAACTCCGTGCAGCACAGCGCGATCACGTCGCCGCCACGTCGGCGGCAGTTGGCGGCGATCGCCATGAATCGATTCGTGGATACTTCAGTGACGATGCCTTGCGTCAACTCCGTGAAGATTATTGAGTCCAACTCGTGGACCTCGTCCTCAGTTGGCTTGACGACGACAACGCCACGTGTCTCGAGGTAGTGCGAATAGAAGTCGTTCTCCATCAAGTACTTAGTACCCAGGAGAGACACCGACGCGGCGTCCTTCGCCTTGACCGCAGTGATGACGGCGTCTCGGATATCGACGACCGGAATCTCCACGGCCTCGGCCACGGATTCGAAATTCATGTGCATCGTGTTCGCGCCGATTCCCAGGACCGTCGCACCGGCGTCTACCAACCTACGGGCCGAATCGGCCAAGATCTTTCCCGTGGCGTCCCAGTCTCCGAGTCGTTGCAGCGCGACGATC
The DNA here is from genome assembly GCA_017882985.1 of Acidimicrobiales bacterium. Taxonomy (GTDB): domain Bacteria; phylum Actinomycetota; class Acidimicrobiia; order Acidimicrobiales; family RAAP-2; genus RAAP-2. The sequence goes on along the minus strand of JADGOK010000108.1, from coordinate 2,809 downwards.
TCACTGAAGTCGACCGAGTCGATCAAGAGTCGAGGCTGTACCCACGGTGCGGCGCTCTCGCTGGTGAAGCGATTGAACATCGTGTAGTAGGAGCTGGTTGACTCCCACGACATGCCACCGATGAGTCCGATGCGTTTCATCTCGCCAAAACTAACAGCGGCGTTTCCTCTTCGATTCTGAGGTACTCGCGTTCACGCCAGCCCTCGCCCTCAAGGGTCGACAACGGCGTGTCTGTAATCAATGTCCGTGCCGGTAGAACGAGGGAATGATACTTTCGAACATCTCTCGACGAGCCAGATGGAGCGACCGTTGAAACCCGCGACGCGATGACGACTCCGCTCGGTCCCGGACCTCTCGCTCTCGTTGGTTCCGGTGAGTACTTGCCCCAGATGGCCGATATCGAAGCCATGTTGCTGAAAGGACGTCCACCTCGCTACGTGCAGCTCGCGACGGCCGCGGTGCCCGACGGACCCGACGTCGTCGATCGATGGCATCGACTGGGCACCGCACAGGCAGAGCGCCTCGGGGCCGAGGTGGTGATCGTGCCCGTCAACGACCGCCGCGACGCTGACGACGCGTCCTTGGCCGCAATGATCGCGGGCGCGGGACTGATCTACCTGTCGGGTGGTAACCCCGGCTACCTCGCCGACACCTTGCGCGACACGGCGGTGTGGTCCGCGATTGTCGAGGCGTGGCGCACCGGTTCCGCGCTCGCCGGATGTAGCGCGGGCGCCATGGCCATGACGTCGTGGGTCCCTTCGCTGCGACATCCGCGAAAGGGCGGAACTCCGGGTCTCGGTCTCCTGCCCCATATGCGCGTCATTCCCCACTTTGATGCCTTCGCCGCGCGAGTACCGGACCTGATCACTCGCTTCTTGGTGCCGCATGATCCATCGACGACCGTCATTGGCGTCGACGAGGAGACGGCGCTGGTGGGCGGCCCGTCGCAGTGGACCGTCATGGGTCGTCAGTCCGCCTGGCTCCTCACCGAAGACGGACGCGAAGAGTTGGCCTCGGGATCCACGTTGACCACGACCGAGTGAGCACCGATTGACGTCCGCGGCCAGCGCGCGAGGGGACGGCCGGATTAGATTTCTACGGCCTCAGTGCGACGAGGACCAAGGTCGTTCAATACGCCAGTTCGTCAGGAACGCAGTTGCGCACGTCGGGCTCGGGATCCACCTCGAACTGGACCGCGCGAATGGTCGACTCGCCGTGGAGCAGCGCCCTCGCCACGCGGTGCATCCCGTCCATCACCCGACCACTCGCCGCCAAGATGATCGGATACGACGGATCGACCTGCGTCACGAGCGCCATGTGTTCGACGATTCCTCTCACGGTGACGGCGTCGGTGGCGAACCAGTAATTCGTGTCCACGTCGTCGATGTCGGCGACGCGAATGGACTTGACCGGAAGATCCTTGCTCAGTTCCACCAATCGGTGAACGTCCCAGGCGTCCAAACCTTCCTCGCCAGGCCAGAAGTTGTACTGCTGTCGCATGCCGGTCATTCTCCTACAACCCGGCGCGTGGCTCGAGCGCAACAGCTCAAATGCCTCGGGCCCGGCCACCAACCTCGCGGTACACTTCGTGCCAGCAAGGGAGGTGGCGTCGATGTCCAAACCGCCCACGTACGTGTGGCCGACGCTTCGAGCCCACGACCCCAGCGCGCTGATCGACTTCCTCGTGCGCGCGTTCGGCTTCGTCGAGGTGGTCCGCTACGGCAGTGGTGACATCGTTGATCACGCCGAGTTGTCCTGGCCCCGCGGCGGAGGTCTGATGATCGGCACGCACCGTGACAACGACGAGACTTGGTCCATCGCCCCGGGGTCGGCCGCGACGTACGTCGTGACCGATGAGCCTGATGTCCTTTTCGAACGAGCGGTGAGGGCAGGGGCGACGATCGTCATCGGACTTCGAGACACCGATTACGGCTCGCGTGAATTCGTGGTCCGAGACATCGAGGGAAATCGATGGTCGTTTGGAACGTACGGCGGCGCGCGGTGAGTTCTCCCCGTCCCGACCCGGGCGCTCACGACCTGACGTACGCCGCGCCACCGCGCCGCCGGCAAGGACGCCACCATGGCCTTTCCCGTCGTTGACGGACTGCGATCGATGGAGATCGGTTTCGTGGGCGAGATGCGCGAGCGCCTGAACGGACTGATCCTCGCGGGCAAGAAACGGGCGACGGCCGGTCTCGTCCAAGAGTACGGAGACGAGCCCTTCGAACACGTTGGTGAGCGACTCGTCCTCGTCGACGACCTCGTGCGACGCGTGGGCGTCGTGGAAGTGACGGACGCGTCGCTCACCACCTTTGGCCGCGTGCCGTGGTCCTTCGCGCAGGCAGAGCACGAAGGCGACGAGTCCATCGAAGAATGGCGCGACGGACACCGAAGATTCTGGCGAAGTGAAGGCATCGCCGTCACCGACGAGACCCCCGTGTTCCTCGTCTATTTCAAACTCGTCGACACGCGCTGACTCGCCAGTGGGCTCTTCGGCACCGCTGAGAACGCCATCAGACCACGCAGCGAGTCGCGTGTAGTGGACTAGACAGGCGGTGTGACGACAAACGAAAAGGAGTTGTTCGAATCGGTCGACCTCTGCACGCCCGACGGTCTGTTGCTCAATCGCGCGGCCCTTGGTTGGTCGAGGCGCCCACTGCATCGAGCGAATCTCGACGGACGCTTCGGCCTCAACAAGCGCTGGGACTACTGGGCCATCCTGGCCGGGGACCTGGTCATCTCGAGCGTGTATGCGGACGTCGACTACATCGGGCTTGCCGACGTGTGGTGGGCCGACCTCGCCACGGGC
>JADGOK010000107.1 GCA_017882985.1 Acidimicrobiales bacterium | reverse complement strand
GCCCCGTTCGTCAACACGGTGTTGGCGAGATGCGTTTCGACGACGGGGGCGAACGAGGTCAGTCCGGGCAGTCCCCGTGCGTCCAGGTCCGGCGTCTCGCCTTCGAAGTCCCAGTTGATCGTGGTGCGACCCTGCTGGGCGTAGGCGTTGACGATGATGCTCGATGCGACGATCGGATCGAGGTCCGGTCCCCCGGCGATGCCGAACTCGGTCTCGACGCCCAGGACCTTTGCAATGGCCATCGAGTTAGAGGTACTGGCCGGTGCCGACGTGTTGGATCGAACGGCCGCCCTTGACGTCGGTCTCCTCGCGGCTGATGAGAGTCCGGATGAAGATGATGCGCTCACCCTTCTTGCCCGAGATACGAGCCCAGTCGTCGGGGTTGGTGGTGTTCGGCAGGTCTTCGTTCTCGCGGAATTCTTGGCGAATTGACTCGAGCAAGTCCGAACTTTTCAGTCCACGTCCGTTGTCCGCGATCTCGCGCTTGACCGCGAGTTTCTTCGCGCGTCGCACGATGTTCTCGATCATGGCGCCCGACGCGAAGTCTTTGAAGTAGAGGATCTCCTTGTCGCCACCCTGGTAGGTGACTTCGAGAAAACGATTCTCGTCGTCGATCCGGTACATGTCAGCGACCGTCTCTTCGATCATGACACGAATTGCCTTGTTGCGATCGCCACCACCCAGCTCGACGATGAGTTGATTGTCGATCGGCAAATTCTGGTGCAGGTAACGCTGAAAGATCTGCGCCGCGGCGTCGGCGTCGGGTCGTTCAATCTTGATCTTCACGTCGAGTCGCCCCGGACGAAGGATCGCCGGATCGATCAGGTCCTCGCGATTGGTCGCGCCGATAACGATCACGTCGCGTAGCGACTCGACGCCGTCGATCTCGGCGAGCAACTGCGGCACGATCGTTGATTCCATGTCCGAACTGATGCCGGTGCCACGCGTGCGAAAGAGCGAGTCCATCTCGTCAAAGAAGACAATGACCGGCACGCCCTCTTCGGCCTTCTCTCGAGCTCGCTGGAACACCAGGCGAATCTGGCGCTCGGTCTCGCCCACGTACTTGTTGAGTAGCTCTGGACCCTTGATGTTCAAGAAGTAGGACCGGACGTTTCGATTCCCGCTCAGTTCGCCGACCTTGGCCGAGAGCGAGTTCGCCACGGCCTTGGCGATGAGCGTCTTGCCACAGCCCGGCGGGCCGTAGAGCAGGATTCCCTTGGGCGCGGGCAGCTCGTAGTCCTGGAAGAGCGCACGGTGCAGGTACGGCAACTCGACCGCGTCGGTGATCGATTCGATCTGGGCGTCGAGGCCGCCGACGTCGGCGTAGGTGATGTCGGGTACCTCTTCGAGGACCAGTTCCTCGGCTTCCTGGCGCACCAACCGTTCGGTGAGCAGGTTCGATCGCAGGTCCAATAACAGGGCGTCGCCACTGCGCAGCTTGACGTCGCGCAACGAGTCGGCCAGTTCCACGACGCGCTCCTCATCGGCGCGCCCGTAGATGAGGACGCGCCGCTCGTCGAGGACCTCTTTCACGGTCACGACCTCGCCTTGTCCGTCACTGTCGCGCACGCCGATGACCGTGAACGATTCGTTGAGCACCACCTCGTTGCCGCGATCGATCTGGCCTGGGTCAATCGCCGGATGCAGCGCCACGCGCATCTTTCGACCCGAGGCGAAGATGTCGACGGTGCCGTCGTCGTTGAAATCGACGAACGTGCCGTAGACGGCGGGCGGTTGGGTCAGCTTCTCGACCTCATCGCGCAGCGCGGCGATCTGATCGCGGGTCTGCTGGATGGTGATCGTCAGTTTCTCATTGTTCGACCGGGTCTGGGCCACTTGACCTCGAGCTTCGAGGAGTTGCTCCTCGAGCATCTCAATGCGCCGCGTCGCCTCCTCGATATCGTTGAGGACCTGTTCACGCGGTGATCGCACGACGATTTGGTCGTCGTGATCGGGACTGTTTGGATTGGTGTAGCGCTCAGAACGGTCCATAACGCCACCATAGGTGAGAGCGGCGCGCCGGCAAAGTCACGAAACCCTGAACCCGCCCGCTAAAGTGACAAGACGACAAAATTGGCACGGAGGCTACGTAGATGAAGGTTTGGATCGACCAGGACCTGTGCACGGGGGACGGACTCTGTGAGGAGATCTGCCCTTCGGTCTTCACGCTCCTCGACGACGGTCTCGCCTACGTGAAAGAGGGCGCTGACGTGAAGTCATCGCCGGGCGGTGCCGAAGGACTTGCGGCGGTACCCACCGACATGGAAGACGCCGTGGTCGAAGCCTCCGAAGAGTGCCCCGGTGAGTGCATCTTCATCGAGCGCGACTAGTCGCCCTCGACGCGGCGCACGAGACGCCGCGCTGAAGTGAGAAAGCCCGTGTGGGCCACCATACGGTGATCGGGTCGCACGGAACGCCCGTCGATGTGCCAGGTCCGTCGAAGGATCTCGACCGTCTCTTCCATTCCGAACGAGTGTTGACGCAACGTTTCGCGCAGCAACTGCGTTTGGTTGATCGTCGGCAGGTACGCGAGGAAGATGCCACCCGGACGAAGCGCCTGCTCAGCGTGCTTGACGACCGCCCACGGCTCGGGCATGTCCAGCAAAACACGGTCGAGGTCCTCCTCGTCAATGCCGAGGGTGACATCACGGATCTGCAGATGATAGGGAACGTCACTGCCGAGCATGTCGTGGACGTTCTTGGTCGCCTGTTGGGCGAAGTCCTCACGAATCTCGTAGCCCGTAATGTGCGCCCCGGCGCGCAGCAAGGTCATCGAGAGCGCGCCCGAACCAACGCCCGCTTCGAGCACGCGCATTCCCGGTCCGATGTCGGCCTGCATGAGTATCGTCCCGAGATCCTTGGGATAGATCACCTGCGCGCCGCGCGGCATCTTCAAGACAACGTCGGAGAGCGTCGGGCGCAACACGAGGAAGCTCCGCTCGGTGCTCCCTCGAACCAGTGATCCCTCGACCGTGCCGATGAGGTCGTCGTGCTGGATGATGCCGGCGTGGGTGTGGAAGGCGGCACCCTCGCGCAGCGTGATCAGGTAGCGGCGATCCTTGGCGTCGATCAGCATCACGCGCTCGCCGACGACGAGCTCAGCGGCGCTCACGTGGAGTGTTTGCTGCTCGCGCGTCGACCGGCCCGTGCGGCGAGTCGGTCGAGGGAGCGAAAGACGAGCAACGCGCCGGCGAGCGACAGCCACTTGTTTGAACGCTGCGCCCAGGCCCGGCCGAGCGACATGGCAAAGAACATCCGAAAGAGACGACGGAGAATCACTTCTTGGGCTTCTTGCGGGCTTTACGACCTCGTAGCCATCCCCAAACGTACCCGGTGAACAATCCGCCGAGTCCGGCCGCGGCGACGTTGGGCTTCTGGCTCGCGTCGCTCTTCCTCAGTGACAGCTCATCGGGCAGAAGCGCGCGAATCGAGCGCTCGAGGTCTTTGCGGACCGCGGACTGCTCTCTCACTTGGGCGCTTTCAGACGGCGTTTGGCCGATCCGCTGATGACGCGCCACGCCGTCAGACCGGCCACCGCGAGCGCCAGCACTGCGACGATCAGGTACGGGATCCACGACAAGGTGCCGCGAAAGACCGGGAACTGCTCCTGGAGGAACCGCAACGCGGCGAGCAGGAGCAGCGTCGCGCCAAAACCCACGAAGATACTTCCCGCGGCCCCCCAGAGGGCGAATCGACCCATATCCTTCAAGGGCTGGATCGTCTCTTCCTTGACGTACGCAATGATCAGACCGCGAATCTCCTCGACGTCGCGCTTGAACGACGCTCCCGGGAGGTACTTGCGCCACGGCGGGGTTTTCATGCAGCCCAGCCTACTCAGTGCGGTCTTTTATGAGGTACGTTGAGCTCGCTGAGGCCACCAGACGATCGTCCGCGTCGACGATACGGGCTTCGACGAAGGAGATGACCTTGCCGGGCTTCAGGACCGTCGCCGTGCAGGTCAGGAGGTCGCCCCGTCGGGCGGGCCGGATCATCGTGATCTTCATCTCGGTGTTGGCGATTCGCGACTTTCGGTCGCGCAGGGTCGTCACGACCGCGGCGCCCATCGACGAATCAGCCATGGCCGCGAGAAAACCGCCCTGCACGATGCCCGCGGGATTGAGAAAACGATCGTCCCCGCGCATGGTCCAGACCGAGACACCGGACTGGCTCTTGTCAACGCACGTGAGACCCAAGGTCAGATCACAGTTTGGTGGAATCTGCAGGGCCATGGCGCAAGCCTACCCCTGTCGTTTCGCTGGTGGGCCCGTTCGCAGTCACTACTCTCGTAGCCATGACTGACGATATGTTCCACGGCGCCACCGAACTCGAAGGACGTGCGATCCGAGAGGTTGCGGCGGTGGCGATGGACGCGCCCGCGAAGGCCAAATCTGGCCATAGCGGCACCGCCATGGCACTCGCACCTCTCGGGGTCATGCTGTTTTCGCGCGTACTGCGTCACGACCCGACCGATCCTCATTGGAGTGACCGGGACCGTTTCATCCTGAGTTGTGGCCACGCGTCGATTCTCCAGTACGGCCTCGCGCACTGTTTTGGTTACGACGTGACGCCCGAGGACTTTCGCTCCTTTCGCCAGGCCCATTCGCGCACGCCGGGTCACCCGGAGAACGGCGTGACGGCGACGGTGGAGGTGACGACCGGTCCCCTGGGCCAGGGCATCGCCAACGGCGTGGGAATGGCGATCGCCGAACGCGTGCTGCGCGCGGACAGTGGTGAGGATCTCGTCAACCACCGCGTCTGGGTCATCGCGGGTGACGG
>JADGOK010000106.1 GCA_017882985.1 Acidimicrobiales bacterium | reverse complement strand
AGACCGCGACCGTCGCCGACGCGATCGACATCATCCGCACGTCGTCGGTACCGGCCGAGTCCCTGCACGCCGTGTTCGTTCTCGACGCCAGCGGCCGGCCGATCGGCGCCTCCTCGATCGCGCCGCTCGTTCGCGCTCGACCGGGTGAACTGGCGATCAGCGTTGCGAGAACCCAACTCACCCACGTCCACCCGCACTGGGACCTGCACCGGGTCGCTCGAAAGATGAGCGACTTCAATCTCACGGTGCTGCCGGTCCTCGACGAGGACCACAGCAAGATGATGGGTGTCGTGACCGTTGACGACCTGCTCGAAGTGCTCCTGCCCCAGGGTTGGCGCCGCGAGTTCGGCATGACCGCGGTGGAGGAATAGTGCGCCGCGCGGTCACGGGTCTCGTTCAAGGGGGGTCTTTCTGAAACCCCCTAGTACCGGCCGCAGGGCCAACGACATCGCGACACAACTTCGAGCGAGACTGACGGCTGGCCCCACGCCCGCCCCGTAGTTTCGCCGTGGTTGTTTCGCTGAACGACCACGACGAGACGAAAGGAGGTGGAGCGTGCAAAGCGAACAGGCCAAAGAACAGCAGATCAGCGGTGCCTTTGGCACTATCAAGGCGCACGACACGGGCAACCGCAAGGGTGCCCGTGCCCGTTTCCTGACGCTGATTGCCATTATCGGTCCCGGTCTCATCGTCATGGTCGGTGACAACGACGCCGGCGGCGTGTCGACCTACGCCCAGGCCGGTCAGAATTTTGGCTATTCGCTGCTCTGGACGTTGCCGCTCCTGATCCCGGTACTCATCATCAATCAGGAGATGGTGGCGCGTCTCGGTGCCGTGACGGGCGTCGGGCACGGAAGGCTCATCAGGGAGCGCTTCGGGCGCTACTGGGGCAACGTCTCGATCAGTTCGATTCTGCTGCTCAACTTCCTGATCATCATCACCGAGTTCATCGGCATCTCGCTCTCGATGGAGTACTTCGGCGTCAGTCCCTATCTCTCGGTGCCCACTGCCGTCGTGCTGCTCTTCGTCGTCACCGCGTCGGGATCGTTCCAGCGCTGGGAGCGGTTCATGATGCTGTTCGTCGCGACCAACTTCTTGGTCGTGCCGTTGATCCTCGCCTCCAAGACCCACTACGTCTCGGCCTTTCACCATGCGGTCGTGCCCGGCATCCGCGGCGGGGCGAGCTCGGCGTCGGTGTTACTCATCATCTCGATCATTGGCACGACCGTCGCGCCATGGCAGCTGTACTTCCAGCAGTCGAACATCGTCGACAAGCGCATCACGCCGCGCTGGCTGAACTACGAGCGTATCGACACCATCCTCGGTTCGTTCATCGTGGTGATCGGCGCGTCGGCGCTGATGGCCGCCAGCGCCGCGGGGCTGGCTCATCACGGTGGCACCAACGCGTTCACCAACGCGCTCGGCGTCGCTCGGGGACTCGGACACTACGTCGGACACGGTTCGGGCACGCTGTTCGCCATCCTCTTGTTGAACGCGTCGGTGATCGGAGCGGCGGCGGTGACGCTCGCCAGTTCCTACGCGCTCGGCGACCTCGCCGGGTCGCGCCAGTCGCTCAACGCGCGTGTTCGCGAAGCCAAGGGATTCTACGGGGCCTTCGCGGGATTGTTGGTCGTCGCGGGCGTTGTGACATTGATTCCCGGGGCGCCGCTCGGACTCATCACGCTCGCCGTGCAGGCCATGTGCGGTCTGATGCTGCCGAGCACCACGATCTTCGTGCTGCTGCTCTGCAATGACCGCGAGGTCCTGGGTCCGTGGGTGAACAGTCGTTGGTTGAACGTGGCAGCGACGATCATCGTCACCATCCTCGTCGTACTCTCGGTCACCATGATGGTGTCGACGCTGTTCACCTCGGTCAACGTGGTGATGCTCCTGGTGGGCCTCACGATAGTCGCCGCACTGGGACTTCTCATTGGGCTGCCGATCGGGCTGCGTCGAGCGGTCGCGCCCGCCACCTACGACATCGACAAGCGCGACTGGCGCACCCCTCGACTCACGCTCCTGGCGCCCGTGCCGACTTCGTTTGCTCGACGGATGCTGTTGCGAGCCGTTGGTTCGTACCTCGTGATCGCGGGGACGTTGCTCGCCGTGCGTATCATCCAACTCTCGACCTCATAGTCTCTTCAGGGTGACAACTGCTCCGACGCTCGTGTGCGTCCACGCGCACCCCGACGACGAGGCCCTCTTCACCGCTGGCGCGTCGCTGCACTACGCCGCGCTCGGCTACCGCGTGGTGCTGGTCACCTGCACGAACGGACAACTCGGCTTTGACGACCAGGGACGTCCCGGACCGGATCCCGCGCACGACCTCACGGTCACGCGGTCGCTGCGCGCGGGCGAGCTGCAACGCGCGGCCGACCTCGCTGGCTTCAGTCGCAGCGTGAGTCTCGGCTTTGATGATTCGGGCATGATCGGTTGGCCCCAGAACGCGAACCCCGAGGCCTTCATGAACTGCGACGTCGACGCAACGGCACGCACGTTGGCGGCACTCTTTGACGAGGTGAAGGCGACGGTGGTGCTCACCTACGACGAGAACGGCTTCTACGGACATCCCGACCACGTCATGGCCAACGTGGTCACTCGCCGGGCGCTCGAGATGGCATCAACGGTCGAGCGCCTGTACTACCCGGTCGTTCCCCAGAGCGTGCTGGCGAGCTTCGTCCCCCAGGCCCAGGCCACGGGTGTCTTCTTGCCCCAGTGGGTTCTCGAAGCGAACTACGCCATCGCCGACGAGTTGGTCGCGACGTCCATCGACGTCACCCGTTTCGCCGAACAGAAGCAGGCCTGTATTGCGGCGCACGCGTCCCAGATCGACAACGCCGATCTGGTAACGATGGACCCGCGGCTGTTCTCGCTGCTCTTTGGCACCGAGTTCTACCAACGCGCCTGGAGCCGTTCAGCGGCGAGCGGTGACGCGACCGATCTCTTTGGAGGGCTTTCATGACTGACCACCTGACGTTTCTCGCTGTGCACGCGCACCCCGACGACGAGGCCAGCTCGACGGGCGGGCTGTACCGACGCCTCGCGAATCAGGGCGTTCGTACCGTACTCGTGACCTGCACCAATGGTGAGTTCGGCGATGCGCCCGGCGGCGTCAAGCCTGACGCCGATCACCACGACGGTGACGAAGTCGCCGCGATTCGCAAAGTGGAGCTCGACGCCGCGGTCGAGGCGCTCGGTATCACGCGCCTCGTGCGACTCGGTTACCGCGATTCGGGAATGATGGGCTGGCCCCAGAATGACGACCCCGACTGCTTCTGGTCGACGCCCGTTGACGTCGCCGCCGCAAGACTCGCCGACGTGTTGGCTGAAGAGCGTCCCCAGGTGATCGTGACGTACAACGAGCACGGCTTCTACGGACACCCCGACCACATCCAAGCGAACCGCATCACGCTCGCCGCGATCAAGTTGCTCGACTACGAGCCGACGCTCTACTTCAACGCGATCCCCGATTCGGTCATGGTGGTCTGGCGCGAGCGATGGGCCGCCGAGGAACGCGAGAAAATCGAAGAGGACGCCAAACGCGGCATCGTGCACGAGGAGGTCGAGTCCGGACCTCCCGACGAGGCGGAGTTCGAGATGGGGACGCCCGACGACAAGATTGACGCCGCCATCGACATTGCCGACGTGACCGACGCCAAGTTCGACGCGCTCGCCGCTCACCACTCGCAGGTGGCCGATTCGTTCTGGATGAAGATGGGTCGAGAGCAGTTCAATCAGGTCATGCGAACCGAGTGGTTCGTGCGAGCGACGAATCCTCTGGCGCTGGACGGCTGCTCGGACGACATCTTCGTGGGCTACCGCTGAGTGACCTCGGCGCCGTCTTCGTTGGCCACGCCGTCGGCGTCGCGAAAAACGTCGCGGCCCCTTGAGCATGGCTCGATGAGCGTTACATTGGTCACGTGAGCTCGAGCGCCTTGCTGGAATTGCGTGACGTGGGCAAGACTTTTGATGAGACGGTCGCTCTGGAACCGACGTCGCTCAGTATTGAAGAGGGCTCGTTCGTCGCGATCGTGGGTCCGTCGGGCTGTGGCAAGTCCACGCTCTTCAACGTGATCGCGGGGTTGCTCACACCGGACGCGGGCGAGGTGCGCTTGAACGACCAGGTCGTGACGGGCGCGACCGGGCACGTGGGCTACATGCTGCAAAAGGACCTGCTGGTGCCGTGGCGCACGGTGCAGGACAACATCACCATGGCGGCTCGTCTTACTCGCCGGGTTACGAGCGACGACCGAAACGAGGCTCGCCGGGTCGCCGAGCAGTACGGCTTGGGCGGTTTCCTGCGCCACTATCCGAGCGCGCTGTCCGGCGGCATGCGCCAGCGCGTCGCCTTCATGCGCACGTTGGTCACCCACCAATCGCTGCTGCTTCTCGACGAGCCGTTCGGCGCCCTCGACGCGCAGACCCGTCTGGAGATGCAGCAGTGGCTGCTACAAGTGTGGCGAGAGACCGGACGCACGGTGCTCTTCATTACCCACGACGTCGACGAATCGATCTTCCTCTCGGACCGAATACTCGTGATGTCGCCTCGGCCCGGTCGCGTCATTGCGGATCTAGAGAATCCACTGGCGCGACCGCGCGACCTCGCCGCACTGACTGATCCGGTGTTCATCGAGTTGAAGAGTCGGGTCATGCATCTACTGCACGGCGGTGCCCAGTGAAGCGAACGGCGCTGCGCAACGTCGGCATTCCCCTGCTGTCGCTCGCCGTGTTGCTCGGCCTGTGGGAGGCGATCGTCGTGGTCTTCAACGTGGCGCCCTACATCATGCCGCGACCACTCGATGCCATCAGCGCCGTCACCGGGAACTGGAGTCTC
>JADGOK010000105.1 GCA_017882985.1 Acidimicrobiales bacterium | reverse complement strand
CTCCCGTCGTACTCAACCTATCCATTTGGAAGACCCTCGGCACCACGCGCGTACGCGACCGCCCGCCGAGCATGCACCTGCGGGTTCGACCCGTGGCATCCTCTACGTCAATTCCATCGTGCTGCTCTCGGGCAGACGAAGCAGTAGCAACAGGATCGGCAGGATCGGCAGGAACGTCACGAGGGCGGGCAGGCGCAGCCCCGCTTGACCCGACGCGCGAGCGACGTCGCCCAACCAACCGAACAGCGCGAGACCGGCGACCGCCCCGACCACTCCGGCGACCGTGATCCACCCCGCGGCGGTGGCGCGAAAACGGTGTCCGAAGATCTCCGTACTCAACGCGGTCATCGCCGGTGACAGTATGCCGCCCGCCCCGACACTGAGCACGTAGCCGACGACGAAGCCGAGCCGACCGCCGCTGTACGCGTACGTCGACGCCACCGCCGTCGACACGACGCCCAGACCCACCGTCCAGCGCCGACCCGCGATGCGCGCCAGCCGCTGGCCGACCAGGAGTCCCGCCAAGCCCACGACGCCACTGAATACGACCACCGTGGCGACGACGCCGGGACTCATCTTCAGGATTCCCTCGCTGTAGACGAACGTGAAACCACCGGCCGGGCCCGTGACGACACCGATAGTGAACGCCATCGTGGCCACGATCGCGAGCCGACCGCGGAAGTCCCTCGGCACGGCGCCCAGGCGGGCCAGCGGCGCGTCGGCAGATCGGGGCACCGGCTCGGGGACGGAGCGAAGCAGTGGCGCGATCACGAATACCGGAAGAACGGCGAGCGCGAAGAGCCAGCGGAACGAACCCGGCCCTCGAATGATTCCGTGGAGTACGGCCGAAAGGCCGGCGCCGACACCCGCTCCGGCGGCAATGATCACCAGGCGTTGAATTCGAAGAGAGGTGCTCGCCAGTTCCACGGTGATGACCTGCACCAACGTCAACGCCGCCGTCAACAACGGATGGGCCAGGGCAAAGCACAGCACGAACACCCAGTAGCCGGGACTCAGTGCGGCCGCCGAAGTGATGAGCAGTCCCAGCATCAGCGTGAGACGCAGGACCGTCGTGCGACCCCATCGATCCGCCAGTGACGCGAGCGGCAACGCCCCCAGTGAGGCAACGCGAAAGATTGCCAGCCCGAGACCCAGCACCGAGCCCGAAAGCCCCACCACGCTCGCTAACGATCCGTTCGTCGACGCATGGCCGAAGTGGCCGGCCACGTCATTCAATGAAGTGGTCGCGCCGAACTGCGCGAAGCTGGCGACGAGCGCCACCGAAAAGAGAATGGCCGTGACCCGGTCGGGTCGTCGAGGCGATGAACTCGGAGTCACGACGTCAGCCGAGTCGCGTCCCCGCCGCGATCGCTCATCGCAAATCTTCGCCCTGATCCCGCCACCCGGTCCACGCCCATCGGTCTAGAGGAGTTCCATTGCACGGTGCAGCATGTCGGTCACGTCCTCGTAATTCATCTCGGGTCCAAAGCGCATAGGCCGTCCGATTCGGACGGTGACGCGACTGCGTCGCTTGGGCCACTTGGCGTGCAGCGGAAGGGTACCGGCGAGCCCGACGGTCTTGAGGGTGACCACCGGAACGCCCAGACTGACGGCGAGCAGCCCGATGCCCGATTTGAACTCCTGCAGCTCGGCGGTTCTGCTGATGGCGCCCTCGGGGGCGATGAGAACGTTCCACTGGCGATCGATCACCTCGCCCACGTACTCGAGGCTGGGCATGAACGGCTCGCTGCGAGCGAAACTGAAGCCGGCAAAGCACAGCCGCGCCAGGACGGCCAGCGCCCGGTGGTCACGCAGAACGTCGTCGGCCATCGCGACGGCCAGGCGCTCGCGGATCCGTCGCGGCAGCGCCTGGTAGATAACGGGGCCGTCGAAGTCATCGCAGTGGTTGAAGATGAAGATGGCCGGGGTTTCGAGATCGTCAAGTACCTCGGCGCCGACCACGTCCGTTCTCACCCACACCCGGACGATGGCGCGCAGCACCCCGTCACGCAGCCCGTTGCCGACCAACCGCACCCATCGCCAGTAGGGCCAGACCGGTGGTCGCGTCGCCTCTTCCACGGGACTACCGCGCTCCACCAATTGACGCAGTTGCGCAACCGTAGTCGCCGACGTCACGCCCTCGTCGGAGATGGAGACGCCGAGTTGTTCTTCCAAGAGCGAGACGACGGTGAGCCGGCGCAACGAATCGAGGCCGACGTCGCCCAGGCGGTCCGACTCGGAGATCGCGGCGTTCGCGTCATTGAGGCTCATTCGAATGACGTGCAGTAGGGGGTCGCCCGTGGCCGCGACCGTGTCGCTCCTCAATGGTCCTTCGTCGGCAGCGGAACCTGTCCACCACTGCACCTGGCGACGATCGACCTTGAGCAAGCGGGTTCGGGGAAAGTCGGCATTCGGCCAACGCCGCCAGGCGTCGACGTGCTGATAGGACTCGAGTTGGGAATTGAGCTCGGCGATGGCGGCGGCAACAGTCTCGTCTGAATCGTCGGAGATGACGAGGGCCATGACCGTTTCGCCCTGCGGACCCTCGACTCCCACGATGCAGAATTCGCGAAGGCGTGGATCCCCGTGGGCGACCAGTTCGATGTCCTCGGGAAAAACCTTCAAGCCGCTGCCGCGGACGACGGCGAACTTGAGTCTTCCCTGAATGCGCAGCCAACCATCGTCCAGGCGACCCACGTCACCGGTCCGGAACCAGCCATCTTCCGTGAACGCCTCGTGCGTGGCCGCCTCGTTGTGCCAGTACTCGCTGAAGACACTCGGGCCCTTGGCTTGGATCTCGCCGTCCTCACCGATACGGAGTTCCACGTTGTCGAGTGCACGACCCGGCGAGTCGAGGCGCCGCTCGGTCAGGTCGTTGCAGGTGAGGATCGGTGACGTCTCGGTGAGGCCGTAGCCCTGGACCATTCGCACGCCCATCCGCTCCCAGGTCGTCGCGACCTCGATCGGTATGGGTGCTCCCCCAGTGATCACGAGGTCCAGGTGACCACCGAGCCGCGAATGAACGCTGTGAAGGAGCATCCGGCGCACCGGGAACGGAAGATGGCCCGCAATCCTCGTGGTGACGGCGAGAATCCGCGCCTTTCCTTCCGCGGCCGCCGACTGTTGAATGCGCTCGAGCATGAGAGCCAGCAGTTGCGGAATCGCCAGCATCATCGTGATCTCGTAATCCACGAGGGCCCGCGAGATAGCGAGCGGGGTCACCCGGGGCACGTAGAAGATGCTGGCGCCGCGTGACAAGACGGCGAGGCTCGCGGTCAATTCGTAGGTATGCGACAGGGGCAGGACCGAGAGGAGGCGCCACTCGGCGTCGATGGCAATTCTCTCTTGAATCCCCGAAATGTTGGCGAGCACGTTCCCCTGGGTCAGTACGACGCCCTTCGGATCGGCCGTCGTCCCCGACGTGAAGACGATCAGCGCCGGCCAGTCCGGACGGAGATCGTTCCTAGGAGCACTGCCGGGGTGACCCGCAATGAGTCCGTCCAGCTCTTCCAATCGGAAGGTCCGCACCGACGCTTCAAGACCCACGCGTTGGAACTGATTCAGGAACACGATCGTCGGTTCCGTCTCCTTCACGAACCGCAGCGTCGTTTGGGGAGAATTGCTCACGTCGACCGGCACGAGAACGGCGCCCAGCAGCAGCGTCCCGAGCAGCAGCTCGACCCACTGCGGTGAATTGGCCGCGACCACCATGACCCGGTCTCCTCGCACCACTCCTTGCGCGGAGAGGAAATGCGCGGTCTGGTAGGCGCGCGTCTGCAACTGGCGGTGCGTGAGTCGCTCGATCTTGAGGAACGATCTGGTCGTCAGGGCCAGGTGGTCACCGAACTCGTCAAGGTCGGCGACGTACTCGTCGAAGGTCCGGTAGTTCATCACGCGACGCGCATGGCCATCGCAATGGCGTAGTCCCCGTGATGGGATATCGATACCTCGAAGTGTTGGTCCCCGATGGTTCCGTGGGGTCTGCCCGAAGCGTCGTGCGTTATTTCGATTTCGGTCATCTTCGCCGGAGGTGCCAGCGACGCCTTGATCACGGCCTCCTTGGCCGCCCACAGTCCGGCCAAGTGTTGGACGCTCTGATCTCGCGCTTCCGATTCGCGAAAGGCCTCTCGCCGAAGATGGGCACCGCCGCTCTCCAACAGGCGCTGGAATTCGGGGATGAAGACGAGGTCTATTCCAATCATGCTTCACGCCTCAGAACGATGCGAGTACATCGGGCAATGGGAAACTGCCGCCTCCCAGGGATGCTCCGTGCACCCTGGCCCGTCAGCCCGAAGCCTAGGCTGCGCCGACGCGTGAGGAACGCGAGGGAGTCAATGACCCCAACGCCAATGAGCCGGTTCGGACGGCACTGGAGCCATCGCATCGGACCGGACTTCTCAACCACTCGAGATCAGGTCTGGAACTGCTCGACCTGCTCCCAACCGTCCCAGCAACGCCATCAGCTCAAATGCGGCTTGACTGACTTGCTGACGCCGCAAATGCTAGCTTTTCCTTCAAATAGAGTTGTCGCCAGGATCGGGCCCCGTCGATAGTCAAGCGGGCGGCACGTCGTGTCGGCTCGGCCGAAGTTCAACCGCGACTTCGAAGGACACGATCGATTGAAGTGCCCAACAATTGGGGAGACCTCAGCCATGACTACTGACAAGTTGCGAAGGGGAACGAGTCGCCACGTCGTCGCCCCCCGTACTCGTGTCCTCGCAATGCTCGTCGCCTTGTTGACCGTGGTCTCTGCGTTCATCGGCGGCGGGCTTGCGCCCTCGGTCGCCGATGCTTCGTCGGCCAAGCACGCCGGAACGGTCAACGTGCTCTACGCGGGATCGCTCCTCGATCTCATGCAACAACAGATCGGCCCCGCGTTCCACAAAGCCACGGGTTAC
>JADGOK010000104.1 GCA_017882985.1 Acidimicrobiales bacterium | reverse complement strand
CCGTGGCCCTCGTCGCCGGCGGCGGTGGTGGGGGCGAGGGGACCGGCCCGAGTCCGTCATCGTCGAGCGCCGAGAGCGACCACGACGACGCGTCGGCTTCGTCGCAGGATCTGGGGGGTGGTTCGGGCGGGGGATTCGGTGGCGTCGTGATGCCCGTGGGCGCCTACGTGGTGAAGGACGACCGCGTCCGCTGGGTACCCGCGATCAGCGCCAACGTCGCGATCTTCGCCGGATTGACGGTGCTGCGCATGCTCATGCGCGCGCGCCGACGCGCTCGACGTCACCACGGCTAGCGACCGGTCACTGCGGCGGCGCGCAGGACCTAACTGAGGCCCAGTGCGAAGCAGTTGGTCGAACGAAAGCCCGCGGAGTTGGTGACCGTGACGTAGGCCGAGTACACGCGGCGAGGGGCGTAGAAGCCTCTCCCGGTGGAGGTCACTGAACCGGCCTGGGTGTTGCTCGACGCGGCGTACACGACGCGTGCGACGTGCGCGACCGAAAGACAACGAGCGCCACGAAACGTGTGCACCTCGGCGCTCGTGATTCCCTTGGTACCCCTACTCGCCCAGTGAAGCACGATCGTGTTGAGTCCGAAGGACAGGCGTCGGGCGTTGACCTTCTTCAGTGGCGATCGGCTCGCCGACGCTGGCGTCGTGGTCGCCGCCGGAGCGGTCGTCGTCGTACTCGACGTGCTGAAGAACGGTAATTCCGCCGCCCACGTGAAGGTCATGGCCGGGGGCGCGCCAGACGGGAGCTCGACCAAATCCACGTACGAGCCCGAGCCACTGACGTTGGCGTAGCCGGTGCCCATTTCGCACGTCGTGCACTGAAGTCCTACGCCGTAGTTGAACCCGGGGTCCGAACCGAGCAGCTCGTCGCGATGGCCCCAACAACCAGGGGCGGTCGCGGACGTACAGGTGAGGTTTGACGTCGTGGCTGCACTGCCACCCCATCCGTCGTCGTACATCCATCCGTAGTCGGCTGCCACGGCACTGATGCTCGAAGCCCAGGTGCCGCCGAATCCGGGCGATCCCTGCGCGTTGTTGCCTACGGCGAAACCGGTCGCCAGCGAGGGGTCACTACTGTTCGTCGCGGCGCTCTCTGCGTTCGCACTGAGCGCCGCGTTGAGTCCGAGGTACGGCGGGTAGCCCCGGTTGACGCGTTCGAGGTCGGCGAGGACGAAGAGTTGCTGCTCGGTCGTGAGCGCGTACCAATTCGACGGCAGCACCATTGGAGCGATGCCTTCGGCTGCTCGCGCGAACGTCACGGCGCGCAGCACCAGGTTGGTGCAGCCCGTCGTGTTCGCGTCGGCGGGCCAGGTCAGCTGACTCGTCACGCAGGGATTGGTGCACGTGTACGCACCGGGCCGCCCGGTGCACCGTCCTGACGAAAGGTAATTTGGCGACGGCGCGATGTTGGACGGCGGGTTGTAGGGCGCCGAACCCGCTGCGCCAACGGTGCCGGGCGAGGCCAGGAGCACCAGTGCGACGACGATCGCGCCGACGAATCGATTGCGCCGGTGAGAAGTGGCTGCGACGAACGTTCGACGAGGGAACTGCGTCGGCACCTTCACCGACTCAATCGTACTCGGCGCTCCCTCGCCCTTTTTGGGCGGCCACCGCCGGTGATTGCTGGTCCGCCAACGGGCTCTATCCTTGGGCGGTGAACTCCCGTGAGCGCTCGACCGACTCGGGCATTGAAATTCGCCCGGTGTATGGCCCGAAGGACCTGGAGGGCTTCGATCCGACTGACGAGCTCGGCGACCCGGGCGCCTTTCCCTACACGCGTGGGGTTCAGCCGACGATGTACCGCGGGCGACTCTGGACGATGCGCCAGTACGCCGGTTTTGGCACGGCCGAGGCGACGAATGAACGGTTCAAGTTCCTCCTCAACGCCGGCCAAACCGGACTCTCCTGCGCCTTCGACCTGCCGACCCAGATGGGCTACGACGCGGACCACGCGCGCGCCGAGGGCGAGGTGGGCAAGGTCGGCGTTGCGATCTCCTCGCTCGAGGACATGCGACTGCTGCTCGCGGGACTACCGCTCGACGAGGTGACGACCTCGATGACGATCAACTCGACCGCGTCGACGCTGCTGCTGCTGTACCAACTCGTCGGTGAGGACCAGGGCGTTCGCGGCGATCAGTTGCGTGGCACCATCCAGAACGACATCTTGAAGGAGTACGTCGCGCGCGGCACGTACATCTACCCGCCGAGGCCCTCGATGCGACTCGTCGTCGACACCTTTTCCTACTGCAACAAGGAGATGCCGAACTGGAACACGATCTCGATCTCGGGCTATCACATTCGCGAAGCCGGCTCGACGGCCGTCCAGGAGATCGCCTTCACGCTCGCCAACGGCATCGCCTACGTGGAGGCGGCCCTCGCGGCGGGACTCGAACTCGACGACTTCGCGCCCCGATTGAGTTTCTTCTTCAACGCGCACAACAATCTCTTCGAAGAGATCGCCAAGTACCGCGCCGCACGTCGGATGTGGGCGAACATCATGGCGACCCGTTTCGGCGCGACCGACCCCAAGTCGATGATGCTGCGCTTTCACACCCAGACCGGGGGTTCAACCTTGACCGCGCAGCAGCCCGAGAGCAACATCGTGCGCGTCACCGTCCAGGCGCTCGGCGCGGCGCTGGGCGGTACGCAGAGTCTGCACACCAACGGCTTTGACGAGGCGCTCGGCCTGCCGACCGAGCGCGCCGCGAAGTTGGCGCTGCGCACGCAGCAGATCCTCGGGTACGAGTCGGGAATCGCCGACACCGTCGACCCGCTCGCCGGCTCCTACTTCGTCGAGTCCCTGACCAACGAGGTCGAACGCTTGGCCCTCGCGTACATCAGCGCCATCGACGCCCAGGGTGGCGCGGTCGCGGCGATCGAATCGCGCTACATGCAAGACGAGATCGAGTCGGCCGCCTACGAATTCGCGCGCAGTGTCGACCGTGGTGACAAGGTCGTCGTGGGCGTGAACCGCTTCAGCGAAGAAGAGACGACCAGGGCCGACGTCTTTCCGGTCGACGAGGCACAGCAGCAGGCCCAGGTCGCCAGAGTGGCATCACTGAAGACCCGGCGCGACAACGACGCCGTACGCGTCGCCCTCGACGACCTGCGCACGGCCGCCCGGGGATCGGCGAACGTGCTGTACCCGATGAAGTCGGCGCTCGCGGCGTTCGCGACCCTCGGCGAGGTTGCCGACGTGTTGCGCGACGAGTTCGGGATCTACCAGCCGAGTTAACGCGTGAGCGGATCGTTGAAGTGCGAAACCGTCGGGGGTTCGACGTAGAAGGGGTGCGTGCGCTCGCGCCACTCGGCGAAGAGTGGTGAATCGCGAAACTCCATGTGCGCCGCGACCGATTCCCAGCGAACGAGTAAGAGATAGATCGACGGGTTCTCGTGCTGGCGTCGGACCTCGGCGCCGAAGCACGACGGGGCCGACTCGATGATGGGCAACGCCGTCGCCATCGAGGATTCGAACTCCTCCTCGCGGCCGGGCGTCACCGACAGGAGGGCGTGTTCGAGCATCACGAGCGGGCCATCAGTCGCGCACGCAGGTTCTGGTCCTGGGCAACGCCGATCGCGGTGTGCGCGAGCGCGATCGCCCCGTCGATGACGGCCTGATCGGCCGCTTCGCCCAGGCAGGCGGCGGTGAACTCGGGCTGATGGTTGACCGCGCCGTTGGTCGGGATGGCGAGCAGGGGGTGAATCGAGGGGACCACGAGCGAGACGTTGGCCATGTCGGTCGAGATGGTTGGCTTGGGTGCGCCGGCGTCGTCGAGATCGAATCGTCGACCGAGCGACTCGGCGGCGTCGCGGTAGTGGCCCAGGATGTCACGGTCGCACTCCATGTGCGTAAAGGCACTGCCCAACTCCTCGACACTGAAACGCGCGCCGGTCGCGACGGCGCCGGCTTCGAAACAGGCGCTCACGCGTTGGCGCAACAGGGTGAGGCGTTCGGAGGTGACCGAGCGGCACATGTAGCGAGCGACCACGTGAGCGGGGATGATGTTGGCTGCCGATCCGCCCTCGACGACGATGCCGTGGATCTGGTCGCCCGGGTGCAGTTGCTGGCGCAGCAGACCAATGGCGACCTGGGCGATCGTGAGGGCGTCGAGTGCGTTGACGCCCTCGAAGGGCGCCGCCGAAGCGTGCGCCGCCTTGCCCGTAAAGGTGACGTCGAAGTGGTCGACCGCGAGGCACGTCGCCTCGAGGCGCTCGTTGGGCCACGGGTGGATCATCAGGGCGGCGTGCACGTCGTCGAAGTAGCCGGCCTTCATGAGATCGATCTTGCCGCCACCGCCCTCTTCGGACGGTGTGCCCAACAACGTGACGGTGAGCGAGAGTTCCTCGGCGACCGCCGCGAGCCCGATCGCGGCGCCGAGCGACGACGCGGCGATGATGTTGTGTCCGCAGGCGTGACCGACGCCGGGCAACGCGTCGTACTCGGCACAAAAGACCAGATGCAGGTCACCGTGCCCCTTCGTCGCCCGAAAGGCCGTCGCCAACCCGCCGATGCCGCGTTCGACGACGAAACCGGCTCGCTCCGCCGCCGCCGCGACTGCTTCGGCGCTGAGGAACTCCTCGTAGCCGAGTTCGGGGTGGGCGTGAACGAAGTGGCTCAGCTCGAGCAGCGCGTCGCGCGCGTCGCGCACGGCGCTGGTGGCCTCGTCGCGCACGATCATTCGATGACCGCGACGACGTCGCCGCCGCTCACCGAGTCGCCGGCGGCGACGCGGATGTTCTTGACGACGCCAGATTTCTCGGCGTTGACCGAGTTCTCCATCTTCATCGCCTCGAGGATCACGACCGTATCGCCGGCTTCGACCTGCTGGCCGACTTCGACGGAAACCTTCACGATCGTTCCCTGCATCGGGACGGTGACGTTGCCCGATCCGCTGCCGACGACACCC
>JADGOK010000103.1 GCA_017882985.1 Acidimicrobiales bacterium | reverse complement strand
GTTCGTCGCGACCGAGTCGGTCATCGGCGTCTTTGACATGGCGTACTTCAGTGACCACATGATCCAACACCTGTTGTTGATCATGGTCGCGGCGCCCATCTTCGCCCTCAGCGCGCCGCTCGACCTCGCCTACGAGGTCGGATCGGCGAGACTACGACGATTCTTTGACGGACCGGTGATGCAGCTCGTGACGCACCCACTCGTCGCGTTCGCCTCGTACTTCGTCTTCATCCCGCTCACGCACCTGACCGGACTGTTCAATCTGATGATGCAGTACGAGTGGGTCCACCACCTCGAGCAGATCGGATTCCTCGTCGTGGGGTACCTCTTCTTTCGCGTGGCCTTCGGTCGCGAACGTGGGCGCACCATCCATCCGGGCCTTCGTCTGGTCTTCATCATGACGGCCGTGCCGGTCGACACCTTCACCGGACTGGCGCTGGCCATGTCGTCGCACAACCCCTTTCCGCGCTACGCCCAGATGTCGCCCACCGGTTCGACGAGATCATCGATACTGGCCAACATCCACCTCGGGGGCGCCATCATGTGGATCGGCGGTGACGCACTGATGTTGCTCGCCTGCATTCCGATCGCCGTCACGTGGGTGCGTTGGGAGACGTTGCGAACCAAAGAGCTCGACGCCGTCCTCGACGCTCAGGGCCTCTGAGTTAGAGCAGTCCCGTGAGTTAGAGCAGTCCCGCTTCGATGGCGAGCTCTTCGAGATCGCTCTCGGGGCGGGCGCCCAGGTGCTTGATGACCTCGCCCGCGCACAGCGACCCGAGCTCGGCCGCTTCGACCGGGTCGGCCCCCAGGGCCAGGCTGTAGAGGAAACCCGAGGCGAACATGTCGCCCGCGCCGTTCTGGTCGACGACGTGCTCGACTTCGCTGGCGGGTACCGACACGACGCCGGACACCGTCGCCACGTCGGCGCCCAGCGGTCCGCGAGTAACGACGGCGAGTACGCCGAGCTCGGCGAGTGCGCTGAACGCCTGCTCGAGGCGCGTCACCTGGAAGAGCGAAAGGATCTCGGCCTCGTTCGCGAGGAGTACGTCGACATCGTTGGTGACGAGGCTCAGGAAGTCGCGACGGTGTCGATCCACGCAGAACATGTCCGACAGTGAGAGTGCAACCATCGAGTCGTGCACGTGGGCGAAGTCCACGACCCTCTGGATCGCCTCCTTCGCCGGCGCGAGGTCGTAGAGGTACCCCTCGACGTAGGTGATCTCGGAGCGCGCGATCAGTCGTTCGCTGATATCACTCACGCGCAACTGGTTGGACGCGCCGAGGTAGGTGGCCATCGTGCGCTGGGCGTCGTCGGTGATGAACACGTGACAACGTCCCGTCGCCCCTTCGTCACTGCTCGCGATCGCGACGTCGAGATCGACCCCCATGGAACGCAGGTCGTGCGTGAATCGCTCGCCGAACTCGTCGTCGGCGACTTTGCCGATGTAGCCGCACGTCCCACCGAGAGCGGCGACGCCGGCGATGGAGTTCGCCACCGAGCCGCCGGACATCTGGATCGTCGGACCCATTGCCTCGTAGAACGTGTCGAGCTGGTGCTCTTCGATCAGGGTCATGGTCGCCTTGATGAGTCCCAGGTCGGCGTGCACGTCGTTGCTGTCGCGCGCGATGATGTCCAACATGGCGTTGCCAATGCCGGTAACCGCGAGGCGGTTAGGGCCAGGTTTTACGCGCAGCGATACGGGGGTTGGCGGAATTGTCACCTAGTGAGCGTAGAACTTTTGCATCTATGGTGGGGACGTATGAAAACTTCCCCTAATCCCTACCGTCTCTCTCGCGACGTCGTTCCGTCGGCGTACCGAATCTTCCTCACCCCCGACCTCGAGGCGGCGACCTTCACCGGTCGCGTCGAGATCGACGTGGACATCAACGAATCCAAGCCCGAGCTGACCATGCACGCGAAGGAACTCGTGCTCGGCGCGGCGACCGTGACCGGCGCGGGAACGTCGTACCGCTCGAGCGAGGCGAACTTCGACGCGACCTACGAGACCGTCACGTTTCAATTCGACTCGGCCCTGCCCATCGGACCAGCCACCTTGGAGATCGCCTTCACCGGAATACTGAACGACCAACTCGTGGGCTTCTACCGTTCCACGTTCGTCGACGACCACGGCGTTGCGCACACGATCGCCACGACCCAAATGGAGCACTCCGACGCGCGCCAGGTCTTTCCGTGCTGGGACGAACCGTCCTTCAAGGCCACGTTTCAGATCAATCTGACGGTTCCCAGTGAGCTCGCCGCGTACTCGAACTCCCCCGTCGTCTCGGAGACCGATCTCGGCAACGGCCAGCGCACCGTCAGTTACTTCCCGACCATGAAGATGTCCACGTACCTCGTGGCCTTCGTGGTGGGTGATTTCGAAGAGACGCCCGCCGTCGACGTCCTCGGCACACCGCTGCGCGTCATCTACCCCGTGGGTAAGGGCCACCTCGCGGACCTCGCGATGGAGGCGGGTGCGTTCGCGTTGCAGTTCTTCTCCGAGTACTTCGCCATCGCGTACCCCGGCGACAAGTTGGACATGATCGCCATCCCCGACTTCGCCTTCGGCGCGATGGAGAACCTCGGTTTGATCACGTACCGCGAGTCGGCGCTCTTGGTCGATGCCGAGACTGCGTCACTCGCCGAGAAGCAACGCGTCGCCACCGTCGTCGCCCACGAGATCGCCCACATGTGGTTCGGCGACCTCGTCACGATGGAGTGGTGGGAGGGCATCTGGCTCAACGAGGCCTTCGCCACGTTCATGGAGGTGCTGTGCACCAACGCCTTTCGACCCCAGTGGAAGATGTGGGTCAGCTTCGGCGTCGACCGCGACGCCGCGCTGCAGATCGACGGTCTGCACTCGACGCGACCGATTGAGTACGAAGTGATCTCGCCCGACGACACGCGCGGCATGTTCGACGTGCTGACCTACGAAAAGGGCGGCTCGGTGCTACGAATGCTCGAGCAGTACCTGGGCGAGAGTGTCTTTCGCGACGGCATCAGCACGTACCTCGTCAAGCACAGTTACGCCAACACCGTCACGACCGACCTGTGGGACGCGCTGGAGGCGACGTCGGGCCAGCCGGTGCGCAGTCTGATGAACACCTGGATCCTCCAGGGCGGGCATCCGCTCGTGACGCTGGAGGACGGCGTCGTGCGCCAGGAGCCCTTCGCCTACGGGCCCGCGCGCGGCGAGAGCGCCATCGGCT
Source organism: Acidimicrobiales bacterium (assembly GCA_017882985.1). Classification (GTDB taxonomy): domain Bacteria; phylum Actinomycetota; class Acidimicrobiia; order Acidimicrobiales; family RAAP-2; genus RAAP-2. The sequence goes on along the minus strand of JADGOK010000103.1, from coordinate 1,713 downwards.
CGTCGTGGCTGATACCGGTGCTGACGCGTTCACTGCACAGCGAGAAAGTGAGCCGCCACCTGCTCGGTGACGATCCCGTGGCCGTGAGCGACGACGCGCCGGTCGTACTCAACGCCGGAGGATCGGGCGTCTTTCGATCGCGCTACGGAGCCAACGAACTGACGCAGATCGCCGGCCATATCCAAGAGCTCGAGGAACTCGAACGCGCCACGCTGGTCGCGGACAGTTGGGCCTCACTCTTCTCGGGCCGCGTCACCTGGAGCGCCTTCTACGCCATAGCCACGGGCCTCGGTGGTCAGGACGAACCGACGCCCTGGACGAGCGTCGCGACGGCCGTCGATTTCGTCAACCGCTCGCTTGGTGACGATCAGCGAGCGCCGTTCGTCGCTCAGGTCCGCGCACTGTTCTGGCCCCAATTCGAACGTCTGGGCTGGAACGCGCGCCAGGGCGAGAGTGAACTCGCGCCGCAGCTCCGGGCGATCGTGATCTCGACCCTCGGTACCGTCGTTCGCGACGAGTCCGTGCGGAGTGAGGCGGTCGCTCGTTTCGAGTCCGACGTGATGGACGGCGACCTCGCTCGGGCCATTCTGCGCGTGGTGGCCAGCCAGGATCGACCCGGCGACTACGAAACCTTCCTCGAGCGCTACCGCCGCGCCCACAATCCCCAGGAGGAGCAGCGCTACCTCTGGGGGCTCGGCGATTTCAATGACGACCGCTGTGCCCTGGACGCGGCCGAGAAGTGTTTCAGCGAGTTCCGAAACCAGGACGCCGCCATCGTGCTCGGCCTCTTGTCGAGGAGCCCGGACGCGGGTCCGAAGGTCTGGAAGTATTTCACCTCGCGCTGGGACGAGGCGATCGAGAAGTTCCCGCCCAGTTCGCTCTCTCGCCTGGCGTTGGGTGTTCCCCTGTTCATTGGTGACGAGGCGTTCGCGACGACGGTCGATGCGTTCCACGCGAACCACTCGCTCGGTGGTGAGCAACGAACGATCGATCAGCAGCTCGAGCGCATGCGCGTTGGTCTGACGTTCGCCGCCGCGATGCGCCAGCAGTTCTAGATTGACCCCATGAACCTCGGGGTGTTTTTCGGCATCTTTGCCGTGATGTTCTTGCTGGAATTGCCCGATAAGACGATGATCGCGACGATCGTCATGAGCACGAAGGTCCGTCCGAGTTCGATCGTCATCGGCGCGTCGACCGGTTTCGTCCTCCAAATGGGCATCGCCGTCTTGGCCGGTGGGCTGCTCACGCTGTTCCCCGCGCACGTGAAGGACCTCATCGTCGGCGTACTGTTCCTCGGCGGCGCCGCGTACTTGCTCTTTGTTTCAGAAGACGTCGTCGAAAAGGAGGGTGAGCGAGAGGCCCAGATCGAGAACAAGGGATCGAGGTGGCGCGAAATCTCGACCGCGTTCACGGTCATCTTCATCGGCGAGTTCGGCGACCTCACCCAGATCCAGGCCGCCAACTTCAGCGCGAAGACCCACCGACCCTTGGAGGTCTTCCTCGCGTCGTCACTCGCCATGATCGTGGTCTCCTTCGTCGGTGCCTACGGGGGCCAATTACTCCAGCGGGTGGTGCCCTTGAAGAAGATCCGCCTCGGCGGTGGGCTCATCTTCGCGGGATTGGGTGTCTACACCGTCGTACGGGTGTTCACCGGATGAGCCGTCGCGAACAACTGCTCTCCCTCGCCGATTCGGTGAAGGGATTCATGCCGCG
>JADGOK010000102.1 GCA_017882985.1 Acidimicrobiales bacterium | reverse complement strand
CGACCACCAGACTTCATTACCCGTCGCCGACCAGAGCCACGGCAAGAGTGGCACGAACGCGCCGAGAGAGAACGCGATCAACGACGAGATCGCGGCGCGCCAAGGCGAACCGGTGGCCGAAGGATCCACGCCCAGCTCTTCGCGTGCGTGGGTTCGTAGTGCCAGGTCCGGATCGCGCATCAGATCGACCGAGAGGCGCTGAGCCAATTCATCCTCAATACCGCGGGCCAGGAAGAGTTGGCGCAACTCTTCCTGTTCGGCGTCGGGACTTTCGGCGATCGACTTGCGCTCAATGTCTATCTCGTACTCGAGCAATTCCTTCTGGGCGCGCATTGACAAGTACTCACCACTCGCCATGGAGAATCCACCCGCGACGAGACCAGCCAGTCCCGCGAGCCGCACGATGTTGTGCCCGGGATTGGCACCAGCGAAGCCCAGGATTAGTGAGACGTTCGTGACCAGACCGTCGCTGACGCCGAAGATTCCCGCTCGAACCCAACCGTCGGAGACCTGACGATGTCGTTCTTCGTGAACTTCGTCGGCCATGTACGCATCCTATTCGCGTCACCGCGAGGCGACCGCCTCTGCGCCGCTAAAAGATAGAGTTTGCGGGGAGGTAGTTATGACGACGAACGTGAAGAGCATCGACGCACTGGTCGAACTGGTCGGCACCCATCTGGGCTATTCGGACTACCGTACGATCAGTCAAGAAGAGGTGAACCTCTTCGCCGACGCAACCGGTGACCACCAATGGATTCACGTTGATCCCGAGCGAGCGAAGACCGGGCCCTTCGGGCACACCATCGCTCACGGGTACCTCACACTTTCGTTGATTCCCGTTCTCTTGGGTGGTGTCCTGCACGTCGACGGGGTCGCCATGGGACTCAACTACGGCACCAACAAAGTTCGCTTCACGAGCCCGGTGCCCGTGGGCTCAGAGGTCCGAGCTGGTGCTTCGGTCGCGTCAGTCGACGCGGTACCGGGTGGAGTCCAGGTTGCCCTTGACGTAACGGTCGAGGTGAGGGACGCGGTCAAGCCTTCGTGTGTCGCCCAAGTGGTCTTTCGCTACTACGCCTGAGTCCGTGTTGAAACGCCAACTCCCCCAGGGCGCCGAGAAGACGGTCCAGGTGCGCGCGATGTTTGACGCCATCGCCGGGCGCTACGAGATGGTCAACAAGATCATGACGTTCGGACTCGACCGGCGGTGGCGCCGTCGGGCCGTGGCGGATCTTCGCCTGCCCCCGAAGAGCCTGATCTTGGACATTGCTGCGGGTACCGGGGACTTCACTCGCGAACTGCGCCGTCAGGGACAGCGTGCGGTCGCGACCGATCTGAGTTACGGAATGCTCCAGGCGGGTCGTGAGATGCCCGAGCGGGTGCAGGCCGACGCGTCACAGCTCCCGTTTCGATCAGGAAGCTTCGACGGCGTCACGTGCGGGTACGCGCTGCGAAACTTCACCGATCTGGCCCTCACCTTTGACGAGATGGCTCGGGTAATTCGACCGGGTGGGCGTCTCTCGCTCTTAGAGGTGGCCGAGCCCCGGTCGGGAATTCTGCGCACCGGCTTTCGGATTTGGTTTCGCCGCGTGGTTCCCTTCATTGGTTCGCTGGTGTCGGATCGCGCGGCGTATCACTACCTGCCCGAGTCCACGGCGTATCTGCCAATTTCCGAAGAGATCGTGCGAATGCTGAACCGCTCGGGCTTTGCCGCGGTGAATCACCGACGGGTCATGGGAGGGCTGAGCCAGCAGTTCCTTGGGACGAGGTCCGTATGAGGTTCCAGCGTGAGCGCATTGTTCCCGTAGCGAACGATCAACTGCGAACGATCGGCGCGCGCAGCGGTTGGCTGATCGAGACCGCCGACACGATCCGAAGCGCCTTCGGCGAGTCGGTGTGCAGCGTCAACCTCGAAAGCGGCCTCGAGCCCCGCACCGACGCGCTCGCGCGTCTTCGCGAGCATGATCTCATTGGTGACGAGGGCCCGTCAGGCACCGGCATCGTCGCGTTCGGTTCGCTCCCGTTCGACCGTGACGCGCCGGGTCAGCTCGACGTCGCGCGCTACACGGTCACCCAACGAAAGGGCGGCGAGGCGTGGTTGACGTCGCCCGAGGGTTCGCCCTCATGGCTCGACGTCCTTCGCGCCGAGCCAGTACCCACGCAAGAGACCCAAAGCATCCGATCGTTGACCTACCAGCCCACGCCCGAGGAGTACGCCCACAACGTGGCCCTCGCGGTCGAAATCCTGCGTCGCAAGGAGATCGCCAAGGTCGTCCTCGCACGCGCGGTGTTGGGCAGTGTGCCCGAGCCGTTCGACTGCGCCGCGATAGCGGCCCGATTGCGGTTGCGCGAGCCGATCTGCACGATCTACAGCCTGCCCACGAGCGACGATCGACGGTTCGTCGGGGCGAGTCCCGAACTACTCGCGCGCCGAGAAGGCGCCACCGTCCAGTGCAATCCTCTTGCGGGAACCATCGCGCTGCCTCCGAACGTGGCGCCCGACGATTATGAAACCTGGCTGCTCGGCAGCACGAAGAATCTCTACGAGCACGGCGTGCTCGTCGACGACATCGTCCAACTTCTCGCGAACTACTACGACGAGATCACCGCCGACGCCACGCCGTCGATCGTGACGTTGCGCACCGTCGCGCACCTCGGTTCGTGGGTCAAGGGCGTGCACCACGGTCCCGGCGACGCACCCGACGCGCTGGAGGTGTTGCGCCTGCTGCACCCCACCGCCGCCGTCGGAGGGATTCCCCGCGACCAGGCGTACGAACTCATCGCCCGACTCGAACAGCACGACCGCGGCCACTACGCGGGGCCGCTCGGTTGGATTGACGCGAATGGTGACGGCGAGTGGTGGATCGGACTTCGCGGCGTGCTCGTGAAGGGAACGTCGTTCGAGGCGTGGGCTGGTGCCGGCATCGTCAGCGAGTCCGACCCCATGGCCGAACGAGAAGAGACGCGCGACAAGTTGGCGAGCGTGTTGTCGTCGGTCCTCGTCGACCGGGTCTAGGGACGACGCCCGAAGGGTCGCTCGACGCCCCACTTGGTCACGAGCCACAGCGCTTCGAGGACGATGCCACTCGACATCTTGGATTCACCCATCGTTCGATCGGTAAAGGAGATCGGTACCTCGATGATCGACGCGCCACCGCGTTTGGCCCGGTACGTCATCTCGATCTGAAAGCCGTAGCCGTCGGCCGTCACGCTCTGAAAGTCGATCCGCTCCAGCGCGTCCTTCGAGTAGACCCGATAGCCCGCGGTCGAGTCCGCCACGCCCAGACTGAGCACGATCGACGCGTACTGGTTGCCAACGCGCGACAACAACAGGCGCGGGTAGGACCACTTGGGGATCGAACCGCCCTTCACGTAGCGTGAACCGATCACGACGTCGTGGGTGCGAGCAACCTCCAACATTGACGGCAACGCCGCGGGGTCGTGTGAGAAGTCACAGTCGATCTCGACGAAGTGGTCGTACCCATTTTCGAGCCCCCACGCGAAGCCGGCGCGGTACGCTCCGCCGAGCCCACTCTTCTTCGCGCGATGGAGAATTTCGATCTGTCCAAGCTCGCCACTCAGTTGCTTGGCCTTGTCCGCGGTGCCATCGGGACTCGAGTCGTCCACGACCAACACGTCACACGAAGGCACAATCTCACGTAACGCACGAAGCATCGGTTCCACATTCAAAATCTCGTTAAACGTCGGAAGTACCACGAGCGTGCGCATCCGCCGATTCTACAGAGCCCCCTAGACTGCGATTGCCGAGTTCCGCTCCTCAACCGTGGGTGAGTGGCACGCTTAAGGAAGTCTTATGCCCGCACCAGCCACGAAGAGGCGATTCGCGATGCCACGCGAGATCCGCATCATCCTGAGTGTGGGCATTCTGGTCTTTGTCTTCGAGCTCCTCGTCCTTCCTCAGTTCGCGTCAGCGCGAAAATCACTTCAACTCCTCTCACATCTCAATCCCCTGCTCGTCACCCTCGCGGTGCTCTTCGAGATCGCCGCGATCTACTCGTACGTGGAGTTGACGCGCACGGTGCTCTACCCGTACTCACCGGGGCGCTTCAACACGTTGCGGGTCAATCTCGCCGGTCTCGCCATCAGCCACGTGGTACCCGGAGGTACCGCGCCAGCCGGCGCCCTGTCGTACCGCATCTTCAATGAACTGGGTGTACCCAAGGAGACCAACGCCTTCGGGCTCGCGACGCAGGGAAGCGGGTCGGCGGTGGTGCTCAACATCATCTTCTGGTTCGCGCTCGTCATCTCGATTCCGCTGCGCGGCTTCAACCCGGCCTACGGATTCGCCGCACTCGCGGGCGTCTTCTTGCTCGCCGCGTTCTTCGGCACGATCCTCCTGATCACGCGGGGTCAACGCCACGCCGACAACTGGCTGCGCGCCGCCGCGCGCCGTATCCCGGCCCTCGATCCGGACCAGATCTCGCTGCTCCTGCAAAAGGTGGCCGAGCGCATCACCATGTTGATCAAGAACCGACGCACCCTTTGGTGGGCCTTCACCTGGGCGGGACTCAACTGGCTTTTCGACGCGACGTGTCTGTGGGTCTTCATCTGGGCCTTTGGCCACGCGATCTCACCCATTGACCTGCTGGTCGCCTACGGACTCGCGAACGTGCTCGCCGCTATTCCGATCACGCCCGCCGGGCTCGGCGTCGTCGAGGGCGTGCTGATCCCGACGTTGGTTGGATTCGGTGTCCCGCACAGCCAGGCGATCCTCGCCGTCATTGCCTACCGTATGATCAACTTCTGGCTGCCCATCCCTATCGGGGGCGTGGCCTACGCCAGTCTGCAGTGGCGACGGGGTGTCGACCCTACATCGGCGCCAGCGAGCGAGCACGGCTCAGCGCGCGACGCTTGAACTCCTGTTGCGCAGAGAAATCATTCACCGACTGCAGTCGGCGCCAGCGACGAT
>JADGOK010000101.1 GCA_017882985.1 Acidimicrobiales bacterium | reverse complement strand
AACCTGGGCCTGGACGTGGCGGTCACCGAACTCGACGACCGCATCCCGCTGCCGGCCAGCAGCGCCAACCTCCAGCAACAGGCCACCGACTACGGCACGGTCGTGAAGGACTGCCTCGCCGTCGCCCGCTGCGTGGGCGTCTCCCAGTGGGGCGTGGACGACGGCCACTCCTGGATCCCGGGCACCTTCGCCGGCTACGGCGCCGCCACGATGTACGACGCCAACTACCAACCCGACGACGACTACTACCGTGCCGGGCGGGGGAGGAGTCGGCTTCTGACGTGAAGTCAGTTGTCATGCTGATCGAATCAGGTGGTCAACATTCTTTGCTGCACGTCGCCGGAACGGTCGGTTCACCCGGCGACGCGGCCACGCTCATGACCGCCAATCGTGTCGGGTGCGTTCGTACCTTCGTCACCGCGTGGTCTGAATCATCGTCAGAACAGGGTGACTCTGCTCCACGTGGTTCCGCCATCGGAGGTTCGCAACAAGTAGGTCGACGTCAACTTGTAGCTACGATTGCAGACCGCAAGTCCGTGGGTCGCGCCCGTGAAGACGAGTCCCCATGCGCCGTCACATCGAAGGGTTCCGACCGGTGTGGACGTACGACCAGCGTTGGTGATTCGAAAGAGATTCTTGGGGCGTGACGGACCAGTCTGGCCGTAGTCGAGGTACGCGAGCGAACGCGAGACCGGGTCGAAGTAGCCGCCACCCGTGCCCGCGTATTCCAAGCCCGAGACGTCGATCCAGTGAACGCCGGCGTCGCCCGAGAAGAAGAGAAGTTCGGTCTGAGCGGACCGGAAACTTTTCGTAAGAATCCCATGGCACGCTGCGGTCATTCAAGATCGTGCGCGAAGTGTGGCACCGTAGAGGAAGTGACCACGCCGGCTCTCTTCCCACTGCTCTTTTCTCCACTCGCCATCGGACCAGTCACAATTGCGAACCGCATCGTCTCCTCGGGCCACGACACCGTGATGGCCGAAGGCGGACTCGTCTCCGATCAGCTCGTGGCCTACCACCGCGTTCGGGCAGAAGGTGGGGTGGGGCTCATCGTGGCTCAGGTCGCGGGCGTGCACGAGAGCGCTCGTTACACGAGCCACATGCTCATGGCGACCGACGACTCGTGCGTCGAGGGTTATCGCCAACTCGTCTCCGCCGTCCACGCCCACGGCACAAAACTCTTCGGGCAACTCTTTCATCCCGGGCGTGAGGTGCTCGACCTCGAAGGCGGCGTCCGGCGCGTCTGTCTAGCACCGTCGTCGGTGCCCAACGAGCGCGGACGGGTTATTCCACGCGCGATGACGCTATCGGAGATAGGCGAGGTCATCGATGGCTACGCGTCCGCGGCGAAACGTCTGATCAGTGCTGGACTCGACGGCGTCGAGATTGTCGCGAGTCATGGCTACCTGCCGTCACAGTTCCTGAACCCGCTCGTGAACTTGCGTGACGACCGCTACGGCGGATCGACGCCGAACCGTCGACGCTTCCTGCTCGAGGTTCTGACAGCCGTTCGTGCTGCGGTGCCCAACACGGCCGTGGGACTGCGGATCTCGCTCGACGAGCGTGACCCGTCAGGTCTTGCCGAGTCCGAGGCGCTCGACGTACTGAGACTCATCGGGGACGCCGGGCTCGTGGACTACGTGAGCGTCACGACCGGCACTTCGGCGACGCTCGCCGGCTCCGACCACATCGCACCCGACGCGTCCTTCGCGTCAGGCTACGTTGCCCCGCTCTCCAGGCGCGTGCGTGACGTCGTCAACGTCCCCGTGATGCTCGCGGGGCGCATCAACCAGCCTCAGGACGCGGAACGTTTCCTCAGCGAAGGGAGTGCCGACGCGTGCGTCATGACGCGTGCGCTCATCGCCGACCCGATGATGCCGCGGCGAGCGCTCGCGGGTGAACTCGAGGATATTCGGGCCTGTGTCGGTTGCAACCAGGCCTGCATTGGCCACTTTCAACTGGGTGTGGCAATCTCGTGCATTCAGCATCCCGAGACCGGGCGTGAGTTGCTCTATCCGAACCTGCGCGCGTCGACAACGGCCCGGCGGGTCCTCGTCGTCGGGGGTGGGCCCGGAGGTCTCAAGGCCGCCGCCGTGCTGAGTTCTCTGGGCCACCACGTCGACCTCTACGAAAAGGATGCACACCTCGGCGGGCAGGTTGCGCTGGCACAACTGATCCCGGGCCGCGAGGAGTTCGGCGGCGTCACCACCAATCTCGCCCGTGAAGCGCGCCGCAGCGGCGTGACGGTCCACCTCAGCCATGAGTTCAATGCAGTCGACGTCGTGAACGAGCGGGCTGACCTCGTGGTGATCGCTACCGGGGCAGTCGCGTACGTTCCAGTGATCGAGCGCATGGGCGACCCCGTGGTTGTTGACGCCCACGACGTGCTCATCGGAGGCGTCCTGCCCGTCGGGCGAGTCCTGGTCGTCGATTTTGCGTCGGACTGGGTTGGTGCCGGGGTCGCGCGACTGTTGCGGGCGAGGGGCCACCAGGTGACGCTCTCGGTGAACACCGCCGCGCCGGGCGAAGCCCTGCAGCAGTACGTGCGCGACCAACAACTTCGCGACCTCGCCAAGGACCGCGTGGAGGTCCTCGCTCTGACGCGCCTGTTCGGGGTCGACGACGACACCGCCTACCTTGAGCACGTCCTCAGCGGCGAGCGGATACTCATTTCGCCAATCAGCGCACTGGTCACCGCCGGATGGCGTCGGCCCTACAGCGATTTAGCGAACGAGCTCGACGCCCTCGAGGTTCCCTACGTCGCGCTCGGTGACTGTCTGGCCCCGCGCACGGTCGAAGAGGCGGTGCTTGAAGCACTGACGTTCGCTCGCCGCTTCGCCGCTGGAAAAGGCTGATCCGTGTGACGCGTCCATCGATTTCCGGCGCCACTCCACTGGGCCGACGACAGTTTCTCCGTGGTGGGGCCGCGCTCAGCTCGGGCTGGTTGATGTCGAACGACTGGACGCATCGCACAATTGAGACGGCACGCTCCACCGCGCCCGCGGGCTCGGACCTCGGGGCCATCGAACACGTCATCTTCCTGATCCAGGAGAACCGTTCGTTTGACCATTACTTCGGCGCGTACAAGGGCGTGAGCGGATTCAATGATCACGCGAGCGATTCGCTTGGCGTGTTCGCCCAGTTGAATCCGTCCAACACGACCCGTGCGCCGCTGGGCTACCAGCTCCCCTTCCATCTCGACACCACCACCGGACTCGGCGAATGCACGCACGACCTGGCACACGACTGGATGGCGCAGCATCAGAGTTGGCACCAGGGAGCCATGGACGCGTTCGTGTCGACGCACACCCTGCGCCGCAACGAGGGCCCGTCCCAGGGCCCACTCACCATGGGCTACTACACCCGAAGCGATCTGCCGTTCCACTACGCCCTGGCCGACGCGTTCACGATTTGCGACCGCTACTTCTGTTCGGTGTTGGGACCCACGCATCCAAATCGCCTCATGGCGCTCTCGGGAAGCATTGACCCGGCCGGCACGCACGGCGGTCCAGTCCTCACCACCAACTCGAGCCCGGACATCCTCTTCAGTGCTCGATGGACGTCGGTGCCCGAACTCCTCGAAGATGCCGGCGTGACGTGGAAGACCTACACACCGCCCGGTGAGGGTTATCTACCCCAAGCGCCAACGCTCGGATTTGGCGACGCGATCCTGCAGTACTTCTCCGCCTATCGCCGTCACTCGTCGCCACTCTTCCAGAAGGCGTTTCTTCCCACCTATCCGCACGATTTCGTTCGCGACGTGACGACGGGCACGCTGCCCCAGGTGTCGTGGATCGTGTCGCCCAACGGCTACGACGAACACCCGCCCGCGCCGCCCGCCTACGGGGCGTGGCTGGCCAGTCGCATCCTTTCGACGCTCGTCTCGAACCCGAAGGTGTGGGCGAAGACCGTCCTCTTCATCACCTACGACGAGAACGGCGGCTTCTTCGATCACGTCGCCCCTCCCACACCGCCGCCGGGCACGAGTGGAGAGTACGTGACCAAGAATCCTCTCCCTCGAACCGCGGGAGGGCTCGCCGGTCCCCTCGGACTCGGCTTTCGGGTACCGATGCTCGTGATCTCGCCCTTCAGTCGCGGCGGGTACCTTTCGTCGGACGTCTTCGATCACACGTCGCTCATCCGGTTCCTCGAGGCCCGATTCGCCATCCGCTCCCCGGAGATTTCTCAGTGGCGCCGAAGTACCGTGGGCGATCTCACCTCGACGCTGCGCATGTCCGGGGCCAGAATCGCGCCACCCCGCCTTCCCTCGACGGCGGCCTACCGTTCCCTGGCTCGCTCCGTTGAAGGCTGTACCCCGAGCGACATCAACGGATCAGCCACGACCTTCGCGAACTATCCGATGCCCACCACTCAAACGATGCCGGCCCAGGAACCGGGATCGCTCCACCCATTGCTTTGAGCGACGCGATCCGCAGTTCGCGCCTGGGGGCCATTTCGGACTCGGATCCTCTAAACGCTTTGGCGAGTTTCGATCTTGCGATCGGGGTCGCTTGGAGGGTCCGAGGGCCCGCCCTGACCCGGTACTGTCACCTTATGAGCAGCCCGCGAGTGCCCGGTGGGGTGGTGCACAAGCTTCCAGCAGACCTGCGCGTGGCGTTGATCGCCAACCCCACGGCGCTCGACGCCTGGAGGGACATCACGCCTCTGGCCCGCAACGAGTTCATCTGTTGGGTTGAGGATGCCAAGCAGAAGGTGACCAGAGAACGGCGCATTCGCCGGACCCGGGAGGAGCTGGAGGAGGGCCAGCGTCGGCCCTGTTGCTGGCCAGGTTGCAAGCACCGCGAGCGCACCGGCAGATAGCAGTCAGCCGAGTGCCGCCTATCGCCGCGTATGAACGAAGGCACCTGTGGCGGAGGATTGCGTATGTCTCCCCTGGATCACAAGGGGGACGTGTGATAGTTCTGGCCCGATGCCGA
>JADGOK010000100.1 GCA_017882985.1 Acidimicrobiales bacterium | reverse complement strand
CCTCACGCTTTTCAGGCGCGCGCTCTACCAACTGAGCTACTCGACCTAACCTCGTCACCCTTTCGGGTGTCGAGCGGACCTGACGGGATTTGAACCCGCGACCTCCGCCTTGACAGGGCGGCGTGCACTCCGAGCTGCACCACAGGTCCTCGGTGTTCTCGAAGTCAAGACTCCGAGACGCGAATCGTAAGTCTATACGGTGCCGCTGCGTCGCTCGGTGGCCGTCCAGCGACGCAAATCACACCCTCTCGTAGGATAGGGCGTGATTTGCGTGCCACCCATCGGCGCCTCATGACGCGAGCGTCATGAGTACGACCGTGGTGCTCGCGGTGTTGGCGGCGGGACTCATTCACGCCGTGTGGAACGCGCTCGCGAAGAGCCTTCACGACCAGTTCGCCAGTTTCGCCCTGCTCAACGCGTCGAGCGGGGTGCTCTGTTGGGTCGCGTGGCCCTTCGTTGGACTCGTGAGATCGGCCGCGTGGCCGTACCTGGCTGTCTCGGTTCTCTGCCATGTGTCCTACGAGTTGTTCTTGATGGGCTCGTACCGACGAGCGGACTTCTCTCAGTCGTACCCGATCGCTCGCGGGACCGCTCCCGTACTGGTCACGTTCGCCGGTCTGGTGTTCGCGAATGAACATCTGAGCGTCCGGGGCATTGGGGGCGTGGGCGCGATCGTTATCGGCATTGTGGCCCTGTCGCTTCGTCGCAGCGACGCGTCGAGCAGACGACGAGGCGTTCGATGGGCGCTGGCGACGGGCGTGGCGATCGCGACGTACACGGTCGTCGACGGTTTTGGCGTGCGCGCCAGTCACGATGCCCTGCGCTACGCGGTGCCGCTCTTCGCGCTGCAATCGACGCTCTGGATCGTTGGCGTCGTCGTGGTCCGCCGCCGCGAGTGGCTCCCTTCCAGACGCCAGACGGCGATCGGGTTGGCCAGTGGCGTGCTCTCGATCAGCGGCTACGTGATCGTGCTGTGGGCTCAGACCCGCGCGCCACTGGGTATTGTCAGCGCGCTGCGCGAGACCGGCGTGCTGTGGGCCGCTCTCATCGGCGCCGTGATCTTTCACGAGGGACGGCTTCGCCGGATTCTGTTCCCCGCGGTACTAGTCAGCGTGGGGATTGTTGTCCTGAGCCTCAGTTGAGCCGCGCGACGGTGAGCGGTCCAAAGGGCGATCCGTTTGACTCGCGAGGAAGACTCACGTAGCGAGGACCAAACAGAATGGATGACCTACCGGATCTAGATAGACGCGAAACGTGGTGCCCGGCTGGAACTCGGTCTTGGTGGCGCCGAGTGAGAGAACGAACGCCTCACCGGCGTCGAGATCGGCGACGTCAAAGTCGAGGTGGAGCTGTTGGGGAATCGGACCCTCGGGCCACTGCGGCGCGGCGAAGGAATCAACTTTCTGGAACGCAATGGTCGGCTGTCCGTCGTTCAGGAGCTCGATCCAGGTGACGTCGGCGGGCGGAAAGTCGCCGAGCGGTTCGACCACGAGACCGGAGAGTCGCGAATAGAACTCAGCCAGGGCCAGCGGCTCGGGACAATCGAGGGCCACGAGGCGAAAGATTGGTTTGGTCATGGGGCCGATACTACCGAGGCGCTGCGCGTCTCGACGAGGCGATCGGTAGCGCGCTCACGGCGACCCTCGCGGTACGCGCCCGAAATCCGTGGTCGGCTAGGAGAGAGCCGCCACGCTGCGCGGGTAGTTGCGAGCGGCCTCGCCGTACCACTGCGCCGACGGTTTTGGCGTACGGGCGAACGTCGTCCGGTCGACGGCCACGATGCCGAATTTCGGCCGGTAGCCAAACGTCCATTCGAAGTTGTCCAGTAGCGACCACTGAAAGTAGCCACGCACGTCGACGCCCTCGTCCTGAACCTTCTTGAGACCCTGGAGCGCCTCACCCAGATAACGAATCCGTTGTTCATCGTCGTTGGTCCCGATGCCGTTCTCGGTGACGATGATCGGTATGCCCGTGAACTGGGCGGCCCGTCGCACCGTGTACTCAACGCACTGGGGCCAGAAGAGGTAGCCCATCTCGGTACGTTCGCCTTCGAAGTCTTCGACGAGTCCGTTCGCGTCGAGGAAGATCTTGGTGTAACACTGCACGCCGATGAAATCGTCGTCGTCGCACGAGCGCAGGTACTCGTCCTCCATCTCGTGGCGCAGCGAATTCACCAGGTCGTCACCGCCGTCCACCGCCTCGTACTCTTGCATCGAGAGCGCGAATCCGATGGGGTAGTTGCCCGGTCCTTCGCGCAGCGCGCCCCGCATCGCGAGGTGGCACGCTCGCATCACCCGGTTCACGTCGACGAACCGCTCCCAGCTACTCACCTTTGGTGGGAAACTCGCCATGAGGTAGCCCATGAGTGCGACGATATTCGGTTCGTTGATCGTGCAGGCAATGCCAATCCCGTCGCCGAGAGCTTCGCCGACCACCCTTGCGTAGTCGCTTATCCAATGCTCGATGTCGGGGTTCTCGAAGCCACCGGCGTCGGCGACCCAAAGGGGAAGGGTGAAATGGTGCAACGTGACGACGGGAAGGATCGAACGGCGCCGGCAACTGGCGATGACGTCGCGGTAGTGATCGAGCGTCGCCTGGGAGATCGCGCCCCTCGTCGGCTCGATCCGCGACCATTCCACCGAGAAGCGATAGGCGTTCAGACCCAACGACTGAATGATGTCCAAGTCCTCTTCGTATCGATTCCACGAATCGCACGCGTCACCGCACGGTTCAACGGTGCCGCTGTCGGGATCGCGTTCGAATCGCCACCAGTCGGTGTTGGAGTCGCCGCCTTCGATTTGATAGCCCGACGTTGCGGTTCCCCACGAGAACTCCTGAGGGAAGTGGATACGGTCAGTGGTCATAGTAGAGAAACTAGAGCCCGAGCGCCCCCGAGGCGACTATTTCATCGAGCGATACCGGCGCCGGGTACAGCGGGTGGCCTTCCTGGTCGGGATTATTTGTGAATGATGATGTAGAGGCCCCACACCACCGACGCCGCGATTGCCGCAAGCGTCGCCGTCATGACGATGGCGTTGGTTGCACGGACGACGACGGTGGCGCCGCTTCGGCGAAACTGCGAGAGCGAATAGACGCACGCCGAGAACAGCACGACGATGCCGACACCGAGGACGAGGCTGGTCAGTAGCACCTGTCCGAGAGCGTGCCAGTCGATGAGGGGCGTAGCGGTCGTCATGGCTTACCGGCCGCCACCACGTCGGCCGTCTGGGCGGACTTCTCGAACGCCTCGAGGTGCTCACCCCAATGATCGTTCACGTTGCCCGCGTGGATCTGGTCGCGGCGCGACAGGAAGAAGATTATGGTGCAGTAGATCGCGAGCAGCGCGCCCATGACGAGTACGCCGACCGTGTAGCCAAAGAGTCGCTCGCCGTAGAAACTCGCTGCACCGAACACCGCCGCGCACGGCAACGTCAACAACCACGCGACGCCGACGCGACCCGCGAGCGACCAGTGGACCCGTCGTTTACGTGTTCCCACGCCTGATCCGAGGATCGATCCGGTCGCCACGTAGGTCGTCGAAAGGGGCATGCCCAGGTGACTCGAGGAGAGGATGACCACCGACGACGTCACCTGCGAGGCGAATCCCTGCGTGGGGCTGAGTTTCGTGAAGCCCTGACCCATCGTTCGGATGATTCGCCATCCGCCGATGAACGTTCCGAGCGCGATCGCAATCCCGCAAAGTACGACGACCCATTTGGGGGTGGTGCTGTTCGCTCCGAGGGTTCCGTTGGCGACGAGTGCCAGGGTGATGACCCCCATTGTCTTTTGTGCGTCGTTCGTACCGTGAGCGATCGAGAGCAGCGATGACGAGCCGATCTGTCCGACACGCATCCCCCACGACTTGGTCGTGTTGTCCGATTTCGCGGTGAGGCGACGTGAGATTGTCGTTCCCAGTGCCGCGATGAGCAGCGCGAAGATGGGCGCGGCGATCGAAGGCGCGAGTACTTTTCCGGTGATGCCGCCCCAGATCACGGCACCGCCGCCGGCGTGGGCCATCATCGCCCCGACCACGCCACCGATGAGCGCGTGACTCGAACTCGAAGGGATCCCGAAGTACCACGTCGTGACGTTCCACGCGATGGCACCGATCAAACCTCCGAACACGACGGGCAGAATTATCTGTCCCTGCTGGACAATGCCGCTCGCCACCGTAGCGGCCACCTTGAGAGAGAGAAATGCCCCGACGAGGTTCAAGCAACTGCTCAGCAACACGGCCACTCGAGGCTTCAGGGCACCGGTGGCCACCGTCGGCGCCACGGCGTTCGCCGTGTCGTGAAAGCCGTTGGTGAAATCGAACACCAGGGCCACGATGATGACCAAAACGAGCAGAAAGGAGTTGTGCACCTTCCACTTTTAGTCCACTGCGAAGCGCCCCCCGTCCGCGAAGTGCCCCAGTTTCCCTTCCGTTGTCTTAGATTTCACCTTCCCGTTACCTTGGCCCGGCCCCGGCATTGGTTGTCCGGCGACTGTTGGCCTCTCCATTTGTTGGCCATCCGTCGGCTCAGACGACAAATCGGCTGGCGACGTCGTCCGACTCGTGGGGAACATGGTGTCGTCACCATCTCAATCTTCTGTGTCGAAGGCTCAATGGGCAGAACTTCACTGTTCCAAACCCGAAAGCAGTCGTGTCGCACCTCGCACTTCGTTGGCAAGATGAGCGAACAAGTGACTTAGGTAGGTTGGGGACTCTGTTCAAGGCAACGGTAGGGTGCGACTAGAGATCAAAAGCGGAGGACCACATGATGTACGGCTGGCACGATCAAGGCGGAGGTGCCGGTTGGTGGATTCTCATGCTCATCGGCATGATCCTCTTCTGGTCGCTCTTCGCGTTCGCCATCGTCGCTTCAGTTCGACACTTCAGTCGTGGTCCCTACGGCGGCGCGGCGACGCAGAGTTCCGCCATTGAGATTCTCAAGACGCGATTTGCCAAGG
>JADGOK010000002.1 GCA_017882985.1 Acidimicrobiales bacterium | reverse complement strand
CGCAACGTCTCGCGCTGACGGCGATCAACCTCGCCTTGAGCTTGGGCGAGTTCCGCCGTGACGTCGTTGAGACATTGACGTGCCTCAACGGCCTCGGCGGCGGCGCGCGAACGAAGTTCGAGTAGCGGCTCGAGAGCCTGGCCGGCTTTCGTCGCCGCGCTCTCAGCCTCTTCGACGGTCGAACGCGTCACGACGGCTCGTCCCGACGCGACACGCCAGCCCGACGCGGCGAAGCGATCGCCGTCGCGCGTCACGATCACCAGATCGGGATTGGCCAGCGCCACGTCAATTCCCGACTCCCAGTCGTCAGCGACGAAGGCCCGCGAGAAGAGCGCGTCGAGCACCCGCGTGACGTGTGCGGGTGCACCGGACCTCGCGCGGACCTTGGTGCGAAGAGCGACGGTGCCGCTCGGCGTCGAGCGCAGGTCGACGTCCGCGTCACTGACGGGCAGGATCAAACCGATCCCACCCTCTCGTCGTAGCGCCTCGAGCGCCGCACGGGCCGACTTTCGTCCTTCGACGACCATGGCCCCGACGGACGCGCCCGCGGCCGCTTCGACGCATTGCTCCCAGCCGTGGTCGACGTCGATGAGGTCGAGGAAGGTGCCGAGCACCCCTTCGAGATCCCCGATGATCGCGCGTCCTCCGGCGCCGGAGAACTCCTCGAGGGCCCGGGCCAGTGCGTCGGCGCGCGCGTGGGTGCGCGCCGCGACGTCGGAGGCTTCGCGCAACGCTTCATCGGCGTTCGAGCGCTGCGCTTCGGCCCGCTCGGCCTGGGCAGCCGCTGCGTCACGGGCGCCACCCACTGATTCGACTCGTGACAGCGCCTCCACGTGAGCAGTGACCGCCAGTTCCCTCCCGGTCATCGCTTCGCCGTAGCGGGCGCGCACGTCCTCGAGGCGTGCGGCGCTACGCTCCTCGGACGCGCGCAGCGAGAGCAACGAGCGCTCGAGCAACGTAAGACGTTCCCTCGCCGATTCGAGGGCGAGTTCGTCGCCCTCTCGTGACGACGTGCCCGTGAGGGCGGCAAATTCGACTTCGGCGTCGGCGAATTCGCGACGCACCGTCTCGAGGGCGTCGCGTTGGGTGTCGAGGGCGCTCTCCTCTTTCGCCAACGTCGCCAAGTCGACCGCCAATTTGGCCGCGTCCGCTTCGAGGGTCGCGATGACGTTCTCATCCGCCGAGGCGACGAGGGCGGTGTGCAGCGAGCGTTCGCGCTCTTGGATAAGGGTCGCCGTGCCGCGCGCGCGCTCGCCCAGTCCCTGCAAGGTGCCCAGTGTGGACGCCATCATCTCTTCTCGTCGACTGGCCATCTCGGCGGCGGCGGAGGACGCCTGCGCGTCCAGGGTCACCAGTTCGTGACGAAGTTCGCGCTCGCGCAGCGAGGACTTCTCCAGATCGGTCTCGAGCTCGCGTCGACGCGATTCGAATGCGGCGAGGCGTTGGGCGAACAAGGCGTGGCGCGACGCACGAAGGTCACTGGCGACGTCGGAGTAGCTACGCGCCGAGGCGGCTTGGCGCTCGAGGGGGCGCATCTGTCGACGCACCTCTCGAACCAGGTCGCCGAGTCGTTCGAGGTTCTCTTGGGTCTGGGCGAGGCGTCGCTCGGCGCGTTCTTTTCGCCGGCGGTGCTTCAAGACACCGGCGGCCTCTTCAATGACCGCGCGACGGTTCTCGGAACTGGAATTGAGGATCGAGTCGAGTTGGCCCTGACCGATGATCATGTGCTGCTGGCGCCCGACACCCGAGTCACTCAGAAGCTCCTGCACGTCGAGCAGACGACAGGGCGTGGCGTTGATCGCGTACTCCGAATCACCGTTTCGAAAGAGCGTGCGAGAGATCGTGACCTCAGCGCCGTCGATGGGTAGGCGCCCCGAGGAGTTGTCGAGGGTGAGCGCCACTTCGGCGCGGCCCAACGCGGCCTTGTTGGTCGTGCCCATGAAGATGACGTCGTCCATCTTCGAACTGCGCAACGCCCTCGTGCTCTGGGCCCCGAGGACCCAGGTCACGGCGTCGACGACGTTGGATTTTCCCGACCCGTTGGGACCGACCACTGCCGTCACGCCGGGCTCGAATTCGAGGATGGTGTTGTCGGCGAAGGACTTGAAGCCCTTCATGGTCAATCGCTTAAGAAACACGCGTAGACGCTAGCAACCTTGCGACCTCATCCCCGTGGCTAGCTCTGACACTTCTCGCAAAAGAAGGTGGAGCGTTGGCGCACCGTCACGCGTTTGATGGGTTGGCGACACTGGAAGCAGGGCAACCCCTCGCGGTCGTACACCTGATGGAACTGCTGATAGGTCCCGGGCTTGCCGTCGGGGTCGACGAACTGCTCGTCGGTGAGCGTCGACCCGCCGTACTTGATGGCGTCGGTGAGTATCTCGGTGATCGCCCGGTGCAGGCGGCGAATCTCGATGGTCGAGAGTGACTCGGCCGGTCGGTCGTAGCGCAGTCCCGAGGCGTACAGCGTCTCGTCGGCGTAGATGTTGCCCAGACCGGCGATGATGTCCTGGTCGGTGAGCACGACCTTCAGCGTCGTTGAGCGGCTGCGCAGGATGGCGGCGAAGCGGTCCCAGCCAATCTGGTCCTCGAAGGGGTCGATCCCCAGGTGCGCGAGCTCGGGGACCTGGTGGCGAAGCGTCAGTCCCTCGCCGCCGATCGAGAGTCGCGCGAACTTCGAGATCTCGACCTCGACACCCTCGTTGGGCGGAATCGAGACGTACAGCTCACCGAAGGTCCGCGGGTCGACGTAGCGCAACTCGCCGCCCTGGGCGAAGGTGAACACGACGTGGGTGTGCTTGGGCTTGGGGTCCTTCGGACCCTTCGCGCGCAACAACTGCCCGCTCATGCCGAGGTGGATCACCAGGTGCGTCGCGTTGTCGAAACCGATGATCAGGTTCTTGCCGAGGCGCTGCACGGACTTGATGGTGTGGCCCTCGACGAGCGCGCGAAAGTCCTTGGCGGTCTTGTGGCGCCGTACGACGCGGCCGTTGGTGACGGCCGCGGACTTGATCTTCTTGCCAATGAGGTCACGCGCCAGTGACGCGCGCACCGTTTCAACTTCGGGCAGTTCAGGCATCTCGTCGCTCCCACGCCGCGCGGGCGGCCTGCGTCTCGGCACTCTTCTTCGATCGACCCGAGCCCTGCGCGTGAAGCGACGACCCGACCCGCACGGTCGCGTCGAACGTCGTCTGGTGCGCGGGACCCTGGGCCGCGACGTCGTAGACCGGCGTGCCGAGACCCGTCGCCTCGGCCCACTGGCGAAGTCGGGTCTTTGGATCAACGTCATCGGGGCTCTGCGCCGCGGCGTGCACGTCGTCGCGCAGCGTGTCGTGGACGAACGTCTTGGCGGCCTCGTAACCACGCTCGAGGTACAGCGCGGCGACGACCGCTTCGAAGGCGTCGGCGAGCAGTGACGGACGTTCGAGTCCGCGGGACTTCACCTCGCCTCGACCGACGCGGATGAAACTCCCGAGGTCCATGCGCCGTGCGGCCCGCGCGAGGGACGCTTCGTTCACGACACGTGAACGCACGAGTGATCCCGAACCTTCGTTGAGCGAGGGGTACTCGGTCACGATCAGGTCCGCGACGGCGAGATCGACGACGGCGTCGCCTAAGAACTCGAGACGTTCGTTCGAGGCGCAGCCGTGCTCGGCGGCGTAGCTCGAGTGCGTCACCGCCACGGCCAGCAGCGCACTGCCGGGACCGAGTCCCAGTTGTTCGGCTAACGAATCAAGGGGCGAGAGCAACAGGCTCACGGACCTCGTCAAGCCACCTGCAACTTGGCCGACACGTAGTCAACGGCGTCGCGCACCGACAAGAGACTCTCTAAGTCTTCGTCGTCGATGTGAAAGCCCGCGACGTGGGTCGCCAAGTTCTCCTCGAGCGCCTCAACGAGTTCGATGAGCGCCAACGAGTCCGCGCCGAGATCGGCGAAGGGGACGTCTTCACCGATGTCCGTGGGGCTCTTCTCAAGGATTTCGGCCAATTGTTCGCGTACCAGGTCCAAGACTTGGGCTCGGTCGAGAGAGGATGAATTCACTGCGTCAGCGGTCATAGCCACTCCTTTGTGTTGCTGCTCTAGAATACCGAGCATCCACCCAGGTGGGCCCGCTACTTAGCCCTGATCAGGACGGATAGTGAGGCGCAGTTTCTCGACGACGCCGTCACGGTCCATTTCCGAGGCGACGCGCAGCGCGTTCATGATCGCGGTCGCGTTGGACGATCCGTGACTTATCACGCAGATGCCGTTGAGACCGAGCAACATCGCTCCGCCCTGGTTTTCGGGCGTGAGTTGACTCGCTATTGGCAACAGGTACTCAAAGAGCACGTCGCCGGCGGCCTTGGTGGCGTCGTTGGTCGCGACGGCGTCAAGGACGGTCGCGAAGATGAACTTGAGCGCGCCCTCGAGCGTCTTCAGTGCCACGTTGCCGGTGAAGCCGTCGCTCACCACGACGTCGACGGGCGAAGGAATGAGGTCGCGACCTTCGACGTTGCCAACGAAGTGCAGGCTCGGCTCGGCGAGCAGCAGCTGGTGGGTCTGCTTCACGAGTGGCGTGCCCTTGGAGGACTCCTCGCCAATCGAGAGCAGCCCGACGCTCGGACTCGCCACCGCGTAGTGGGCCTCGACGAAGGCCGACGCCATCTGGGCGAACTGGACCAACATCTCGGGCGTGCACTCGGCGTTGGCGCCCGCGTCAACGAGGACGGTGGGCGTGCGTCCGGGATTGGGAATGGGCGTCGCGATGCAGGGACGCACCACGCCGGGCAGACGTCCCATGCGCAAGAGAGCCGAGGCCATCGTGGCGCCGGTGTTGCCGGCCGAGACCATCGCGCTCGCCTTCTTGTCGCGCACGAGTTCGGCGGCGCGCACCAACGACGAGTCCTTCTTCTTTCGAACGCTGCCCGCCGGATCGTCGTCCATCGCGATCACTTCGGTGCAGGCCACGACCTCTAAGCCGAGGGGGTCGCCCATGAGATCGGGCACACCGACGAGGATGACGCTGAGACCCAGTTCATCGACGGCGCGCCGGGCGCCCGCGATGATCTCGCTGGGAGCAAAGTCACCACCCATCGCGTCAAGGGCGATGGGGAGGGTCAACTCAGTTGACCTCTACCGCGACGCGACCCTTGTACCAACCACAGTTGGGGCACACGATGTGAGGCAACTTGGACGTCGCACACTGGGGGCAGACGCTGCGCGCGGGACGCGACAACGTCCAGTTCGCCGCACGTCGGCTTCGGGTCTTGGCCTTGCTGGTCTTGCGCTTTGGAACAGCCATCGATCTTCACTTTCAGCTCAACGGGCCAAACCCGTCACATTTCTTTGGATTCACCGGCCGGAAAGTCCGTGAATCGGAGTTCGTCAAGTGTAGCCCAGCGCGCATCGACCGGTGCCGAGCAGTCACAACTGTCCTCATTTCGGTCGATTCCACAGTACGGACAGAGCCCTCGACAGTCCTCACGACACAGGGGCGCGAGCGGTAGGTCCAGCAGGATCGCGTCGTGCACCAGCGGTGCCAGATCGGCGAAATCGTTCTCGATGAGATAGGCGTCGTCGTCCCCCGGACCGCGCTCGTCGACGAATCGTTCGTGCACTTGCACGCTCGAAATCCCGAGGATGGGGTTGGAACATCGCCGACAGATCGCGTGCCAGGGGGCCTCGACGGTTCCCTTGGCGCGTAGTCCCCCGCTGAAACTCTGTAGCGAGAGCGCCACCTTCACGGTCGCTTCGGCGAAGACGTCCGTTTCGGCGGCGCCGCGCGGGGCGAACTCGTGGGGCTCGTCAAAGGGCGCCTCGAAGGAAACGATCATCGAGGAGGGAACGTCGCGTAGCAGCTGGGCGACTGGCACGAGGTAGGGCGAAGCCACGGCGGTTAGTAGGCGTCCTGATCAAAGAAGGACGACTCGTCGGGTCGGGCGGGTTCGACGTGGCCTGGAGCGTGGGGCGCCGGCGCCGGGGCGGGAAAGTCGCCGTCGACGGGGGCGGACTCGATCATCGACGTGGGCAGGCCCTGGGCGCTTAAGCGCTCGCGTCCCGAATGGGCGGTCTTGAGCAGTCGCTCGAGCACGATCTCGAAGTTCCCCAACTTGCCGTCGATAAAGTCCTCGGACTGGTTGATGAGCTGGCGCGCCCGGGTCTGGGCTTCGGCGATGATCTCGGCCGCCTTCAGACGCGATTGGCGGACCACTTCGGTCTTGTCGACCATTCGGGCCGCCTCGGCACGGACCTGGTCCATCAACTGCTGGGCCTTTTGGACCTCGGCGGCCATCAACTCCTCGCGGTCGCGCAGCGCCCAGCGGGCCTCTCGAACCTCGTCAGGAATGCTGCGCAGGGCCTGCTCGAGCAGGGAAAGGACGTCCTCTCGCGGGATCAGGGCCGAGTTCGACAGCGGCATCTGCTTGGCGTTGGCGATCAGGTCGATCAGGTCGCGCAGGTCCGACTCGATGTCGCGGCGCGCGTGATGACCGGCCGTGCCGGTCATCTCCTCTGGCTCGTCGTATCCCTCAAAGGACGTCACTCGTCACTACCTCCGGCGTACTTTTCCTTCAGACGAATCGCGACCGCGGGCGGCACGAAGGCTGACACGTTACCGCCGTAGCGCGCGACTTCGCGCAGCAGGCGCGACGCGATGAACGAGTGGTTGGAACTCGTGGGGATGAACAGCGTCTCCACGCCCGAGAGCGACCGGTTCATCTGGGCCATCTGGAGTTCGCTCTCGAAGTCCGACACGGCGCGCAGACCCTTCACGATGGCGGTCGCCTCGACATCGCGCGCAACGTTCACGAGCAGGGTCGAGATTGAGACGATGCGCACACTCGGAATATGGGCGCACGACTCGGCGATCATTTCGCGGCGCTCATCGAGGTCGAAGAGCGCCTCGGACTTCTGGGGGTTGCGGATCGCCGCCACGACGATCTCGTCGAAAATGTGTGCGGCGCGCTCGACGACCTCGAGGTGCCCGTTATGAAAGGGGTCGAAAGAGCCGGGAATCAGTCCGACCGTCACTCGGTGCCCCCTTCGTGCGGTTCCAACATCGTTACGAGCGTAGTGCCGTACCGCTTGGTTTTGGTAACAATCCAGCCGTCGGGGGCATCCATATGGCGATCGTTCTCGATGATGACGCGCTGCGCGCCGACCCCGTCGAGCAGGGTCTCGAGGTCCAATGGGCCGTACGGCGGGTCGCCGAGCACCAGGTCGAGGTCGCTCGGCGCCTGCCACACGGGCAGCGTGGCGCGCACGAACACGGCCTGGGCGTCGAGTTTCAACGGTTCGAGGTTGGCCCGCGCCGCCGCGAGACAGGCGGTGTCGCTGTCGATGAAGTAGACCTTGCGCGCGCCGCGCGAGATCGCCTCGATGCCCATCGCGCCCGAGCCGCAGTAGAGGTCGGCGACGACCAGGTCCGTGAGGCCGCCCCGGCTCTCGAGCATCGAGAAGATCGCTTCACGGGCGTAATCGGTCGTTGGTCGCACCGTGTCGGGAAGTTTTGCCTTCAGTGGTCGTCCCCGGGCCACACCACCTATTACTCGCACTCCTTAAGGGTACGCTCTGGCGCCGCTAGGACTTGAACAGATAGTCCGCTTCGTCGTCATCGACGAACAAACGCAGTTCATCGACCATCTCGGGCTCGGTACGCAGACCGTTCTCACGCACCATCGCGTTGGCGACGTCGCGCGCCGCGAGCAGCAGATCCTCGTCCTTGCGCAGTGAAGCGAGGCGCAAGTCGCTCCGTCCACGCTGGCGAGTGCCGAGCAGCGTCCCCTCACCGCGCAGGTCGAGATCGATCTCCGCGAGGACGAATCCGTCGTTGGACGAGACCAGTGCCTCGAGTCGGCGCACGCCCTCGTCGCTGGGTGGCTCGCCGAGCAAGAAGCAGTAGCTGACGTCACGACCACGCCCGACGCGACCACGCAACTGGTGCAACTGCGCGAGACCGAATCGCCACGCGTCTTCGATGACGATGACCGAGGCCTCGGGAACGTCGATGCCGACTTCAATGACGACCGTGGCGACCAGCACGTCGAGCTCGCCCGAACGAAACTGCGCCATCACCTCTTCCTTCTCCGGTCCCTTCATCTGACCGTGCAGTAGTCCGACCACGAGGCCGCGCAGTTCTTCGGTGGCGAGTCGGGTCCGTTCTTCGACGGCACTCGTCGCCTCGACTCGGTCCGATCCCTCTACCAACGGACAGATCACGTACGCGCGCCGCCCCGCCGCGACCTCGTCGCGCACCCGTTGCCAGCACTTCGACACCTCGTCGGGCTGGCGCGCCCACTGGGTCACGATGGGCACGCGACCACTCGGCAGTTCGTCGAGCACGGAACGGTCGAGGTCACCGAAGACCACCATCGCCGCAGTGCGCGGGATCGGGGTTGCGGTCATGACGAGCAGATCGGGGTCGGCCGCCTCGTCGGATCGCGCCCGGCCCTTCTCTCGCAGTGTCGCGCGCTGTTCGACGCCGAATCGGTGCTGCTCGTCGATCACCACCACCCCGAGGGCGCGAAAGCGCACGTCGTCAGTGAGCAGCGCGTGCGTACCCACGACGATGTCGACCGATCCGCTCGCCAGTCCGTCGAGCACTGCCTGGCGCTCCTTCACGCGAAGACGTCCGGTGAGCAACTGAATCGAGAGCGGTCGCTCGCCGCCGAGCACCGACTCGTCGGCGACTGTCAGACCCTCGAGGTCTTGGCGCAACGACGCGAGGTGCTGCTCGGCGAGCACCTCGGTGGGAGCCATGAGTGCGCCTTGGCGCCCACCGTCGATCGAGGTGAGTAGCGCCGTGAGAGCGACCATTGTCTTGCCTGATCCCACGTCACCCTGCAGCAGACGGTGCATCGGTAGCGGTGAGGCCAAGTCGCTCGTGATCTCGCCGAGGACGCGACGCTGGGCAGTCGTCAACGTGAATCGGTGTCCGGCGAGGAAGCGGCGCACGAGCGACGAGGACGCGTCGTTGAGTTCTCCGGGCGAGACGTCGAGATCATCCGGATTGACCGCGTGGCGAATCCCCGCCGACGTCGCCTCGAGACGCTGGCGGCGAAGCGCGAGCAGCAACTGGAGTCGCAAGAACTCGTCGAACACGAGGCGCCGGCGCGCCGGGGCCACTTCTTCGAGTGCGCTCGGCAGGTGGATCCCCCACATCGACGCAGTGCGCTCGACGAGCCCGAGCTCGTCGAGCACCGTCTGGGGCACGGGGTCGAGCAGCGGTCCGGCCCGACGAAGCGATTCTTCGATGAAACCGCCCATCTCCCAACTCGTGAGTCCCGCCTTGCCCGACGCCGGATAGATCGGGACCACGCGGCCGACCTTGGACGCGTCGCGTTCGTCGCCGCTCGGTCCGATGATGACGTCGACGACGGGATTGGCCATTTGGCGCTGGCCACGAAAATCGGTCACCTTGCCAAAGAAGAGGGCCTGCACGCCCACGCTCAACTGGCGTTCGCGCCACGCCTGATTGAAGAACACGACGTTGAACGACCCACCGTCGTCGGCGACGCTCACCTCGACCATGGCCTTGCCCTGCTTGGTCCTTCGGCTCTTTACCTTGGTGACCTCACCGAAGACCGCGGCCTCCTCGCCCACCGTGAGGTCACTGAGGTCAACTCGTTTGGTGCGGTCAATGTAACGGCGCGGGTAGACGGTCAGGAGGTCAAAGACGGTCTCGATACCCATGGACGCGAGGGCCGCCACTCGTTTCTCACCGACGTGACGCAACTGGCCCACGGGCACGCCGCCTAACTCGCGGAGTCGGCGCGGCGCCGATTCACTCACTCGATGCCGAAGAAGTAGGGGTAGAGCGGTTGGCCACCGTGGTGGACCTCAGCACTGAGCTTCGGGAACTCGTCGGCGAGAAATTGGGTGATGCGCCGGGTTGTCGCGGGCGACGAGCCGTCGCCCTCGATGATGGTCACCAGTTCGTGCTGGTCGCGAATAAGTCGTTCGAGCAGTTGGCAAGCAGCGAGCGAGATCGAGTGTTCGATCGAGACCACACCCTTGGCGCTGAGACCAATCCAGTCACCGACGTGCACCTCGCCCGCGTCGGTCGTGGTGTCACGAACGGCACGCGTGACCTCGGCCGCCAGGACGTGTTTGGCCGATTCGCACATCTCGGCCGCGTTCTGTTCGGCCGAGGCGTCGGGGTCGTAGGAGAGAAGAGCGGCGAAGCCCTCGACGATCGAATCGGTCGCGACGACGCTCACCTGCTGCTCGACGAGCGCGGCCACCTGCTCGGCGACCGCGCGAATGTTCTTGTTGTTGGGCAGTATCACGACTTGGGCGGAGCCCGTCGCGCGCACCGCTTCGACCAGCTCGGCCGTCGAGGGATTCATCGACTGACCGCCCTTCACTAACGTACGCACACCGAGGGACCGAAAGATCCGCCCAACCCCTTCACCGACGACGACCGCGACGACCGCGGTCGTGGGCGCGGGGTCGGTGTTGACTTCGGCGTCAGGCTGATCACCGCGTCCCTCGCGCACCCATCGCTCCTCGATCATCTGATCGGTCAAGTCGGTGACGCGAATCTCTCGCGGTCGTCCCGCGTCGAGCGCCGCGTCGATAGCGGCGCCGATGTCGTCAGTGTGGATGTGGCAGTTGAAGAGTCCGTCGCCGCCGACGATGACAATCGAGTCACCGATCCCCGCCCACACTTCGCGAAAGGCGTGCATCTTGGCGTCGTCGGCGTCGAGCAGGTACATGACCTCGTAGCGCAGGTCCGCGATGTTGCTCTCGCCCTCGAGCGCAGCGGTCTGGACGAAGTGCACTTCAATCGATTCGAGTGGCGGTGCCACGGGCAACGGATCGTTCGCGACGACGCTGCAAAATGCTTCGAACAGCAACACCAGACCGGCGCCACCCGAGTCGACGACGCCCGCCTGTTTGAGGACCGGCAACTGTTCGGGGGTGAAAGCCAGTGCCGTGCGAGCACGGTCACGCGCCGAACGCACGAGCTTGACGAGCGAACCGCTCTGGGACCTCGCCCCCTCGGCGGCGGCGCGAGCGACCGAGAGGATGGTGCCCTCGATCGGGCGCACCACGGCCTGGCGAGCCAGCACGTCGGCGTGCTCGAGCGCCTCGGCCAACAGCTCCGACGTGATGACCTTGGCGGCCTTGCACTTTTCGACGATGCCGCGCAGCAACTGGGACAGGATGACGCCCGAATTCCCCCGGGCGCCCATGAGCGATCCCTGCGCGATGGCCTGACAGACCTTGGCCATGGGCGGGTTCGCCCCGAGCGGTTCGAGCGCGGCGACCACGGATTCTATGGTGAGGGTCATGTTGGTGCCGGTGTCACCGTCGGGCACGGGATAGACGTTCAGCCGGTTGATGACCTCTTTGTGGGCGCGCAGAAGCTCCGCGAAGGTGGCGATGGCCGTCCGCAGGTCTTTAGCGGACAGCGTCGTAGAAGAGGGCATCGTTAGCGATGCTACAATGGACATTCGGTTTCTACCGGCGACCGCAATGTGCGGAGGCTGGAATAAGGAGAAAGTTCATCATGGCATCAGTCTGCGAAATCTGCGGCAAGAAGCCGTCGTTCGGCATGAACGTCTCCCACTCGCACCGGCGCACCAAGCGTCGTTGGAACCCGAACATCCAGCGCGTGCGCGCACTGGTCGGCGGGACCCCCATGCGGGTGAACGTCTGCACGGGCTGTCTTCGCTCGGGCAAGATCACCAAGCCCGCGCGTCGTACGACCGCTTCGTAACTCACCAGCTCTAGAGCTGGTGTTGCCAGCCGCGCCGCACGAACTCCTCTGCGTTGTACGTACGCTCGGTCTTTGACGCCACCACGTGGCCAATCGTGATCGGCGCGCGAAGCCCGCGGTCGTGAAAGATCAGTCGCAGGCGCGCGGCGTCGTCGGTCGCGATGAGCAGTTCATAATCCTCGCCGCCGCTGATCGCCTCTTCGGGCGTCGCGCCCGCAGCGACCGGTACCTGCTCGAGCTCGAAACCGACACCCGACGCGTCAGCCAAGCGGTGCAGGTCAATACCGAGTCCGTCACTCAGGTCCATCATCGCGTGCGCACCCGCACCCCTCGCCGCGATCCCTTCGTTGAGACGGGGCCAGGGACGTCGGTGCGCGACCACGAGTTCATCCTCCAGCGGCGCGCCGGCGCGGCGGCGGCGCAGTCCCGCGGCCGAGCGTCCGAGGGGACCGGTGACGAGCAATTCGTCGCCCGCGAGGGCACCACTGCGCAGTACCGCGCCGCGGCCCGGACACTCGCCAAAGACCGTGACGGCCACCGAGACGTCGTGCGACCTCGTGAGGTCGCCACCGACGATCGGGCAACCGGTCATCGCCGCCGCGTCGGCGATTCCGCGGTGCAGTTCTTCCAGATCGGTGCCGGGCGGGGAACCGACCGCGACGACGGCGCCGCGCGGACGCCCGCCCATCGCCGCCAGGTCCGAGACCGCCGACGCGACGGCCTTGAAGCCCAAATCCTCCAAGGGAAACAGGTGGGCGTCCAAATGGACGCCCAAAACGGCGACGTCAGTACTGATGAGTGCTTCGCCGACGAAGGGCGCCAGAACCGCGGCGTCGTCGCCCACGTGGACCTCGCCCTTTGGAATTGTCCGTCGACCCACGATGGCGGCGATACGCTGCAATACGTCGTCCTCGTGCCTGACGAGCTCCCCAAGGGGAGCGGGTGGGTCGTTAGTCACGGGCGTGACGCTGGCTGGTCAGTTTTGCGTTGCTACGGTGCGACGAGAGAACCAAGGAAGGATTCAACGTGACGTACCCCACCAAGAATAAACATCTCATCGACTGGGTTGATGAAGTTGCGCAACTCACTACCCCCGATCGTATCCACTGGTGCGACGGATCGGCCGAGGAGTACGACGCACTGTGTCAATTGCTCGTCGATAACGCGACGTTTACGAAACTTTCTGACGCGAAGCGTCCACACAGCTACTACGCCGCCTCCGACGCCGGTGACGTTGCTCGCGTGGAGGACCGCACCTTCATCTGCTCCGAGCGCGAGATCGACGCCGGACCGACCAACAACTGGCGCGACCCGAGTGAGATGCGCGCCACCTTAAAAGAACTCTTCGCCGGTTCAATGAAGGGCCGCACGATGTACGTCGTGCCGTTCTCGATGGGACCGCTCGGATCCAAGATCTCGCACATCGGTGTCGAGATCACGGACTCCGCCTACGTCGCGGTGTCGATGCGGATCATGACGCGCATGGGTACCGGGGCGCTCGAGGTGCTCGGTGAGAACGGCACGTTCGTGCCGTGCCTGCACTCGGTGGGCATGCCGCTGGCCGACGGCCAGACCGACGTGCCGTGGCCGTGCGACAGGGACAACAAGTACATCGTCCAATTCCCCGAGACCCACGAGATCATCTCCTACGGTTCGGGCTACGGCGGCAACGCGCTGCTGGGCAAGAAGTGCTTCGC